>JAJBTP010000050.1 GCA_020860805.1 Tannerellaceae bacterium
CCTTAATACAGGAACCAGGTCAGAGAAACAAATAATTCAATTAAATAATGGAGAGGAGAGACAAAGTATGAAACCCATAAGATTAACATCTTTATTAGTAATGCTTCTGGTAGCTTTCAATATATCAGCGCAGGAGTTTTTCGATGATGTATATTTCTCTTCCGGCAAAAACAAGAAAAAAGAGCAGGTTGCTGAGGAGAAACCGGTTCAGACACGCCAGTCTGTTAATACGGTTAGTGAAGTTGAAGCAGAAAATAATGTATTGGCGTATACACCCGCACAAACATCTACCGCTACAAGAGATGTAGATGAATACAATCGCCGTTATTCAACTCCGGTCACTCAGGAAGAACCTTTTTATGAGGAAGGTTATTCGGAGGATGGGGATGTAGTAGTGGTTAAACAGAATGAACGTGTATCTGATTCAGAATATACGGAACGGATTATACGTTATCATTCACCCAGTAAAATAACCATTGCAGGAGCCGATCAGGTTGACCTTTATTTGAGTGACGGATATTATGCCTATGGGTATGATACTGATTATTCAGGAGGAACAACGAATGTTTCTGTAAATGTGAATATGGGATATGGCAGAGGTTGGTACGACCCATGGTATTATGGTGGTTGGTATGACCCCTGGTACTATTCTTCCTGGTATGGCCCTTGCTGGAGTTTTGGCTGGTCCTGGGGATGGGGAGGTTTCTATGCAGGATATCATAGTCCCTGGTATTATTCCTGGCATTACCCACATTATTATGGTGGATTTTACGGACATTATGGCCACTATCATCACCGGCCTCACTACAACTACTATTCTTCTTACAATAGGCCCAGTGGCCGTTATACAGCAGGCTGTACAAGTGGAGCCGCCCGTACCTCACATTCTTCGGCTGCAGGTATAAGTAGTAGTAATAATAACGGCAGAAACAGTAGTTCTTTACGTAATAGTTCTACACGGACATCAGAAAGTGCAAGAACTTCTACATCACGTACAAGCCGTGAAAGTGCTACTAACTCTTCTACCAGAACGAATAGTAGTTCGGTCAGAAACAGTGGTTCGTCCACAACCAGAAATAATAACAATAGTTCTACTACAACAAATAGCCGTACACGCGTAACGCGTAATAATAATGAATCGTCATCCCGTAATAATAGTACAGGAACAACTTCCTCAGGTAGTTCAAGAAGTAGTCGTTCGTCCGGTTCCTATAGCAGTCCGTCAGGTGGTAGCCGTTCTTCTTCAGCAGGTAGCAGTCGTTCCTCTGGTGGTAGTAGTGGTGGCGGACGTTCTTCAGGAGGCCGTCGATAAGATAGAAACTATATAAATAAAAATAATGTTATAATAAGGGTACGTTAAGCGTACCCTTATTTAAATCTAATTTTCTGAAAAAAGAAAAGCAATGAAGAAAATAGCTTGTTTGATTATTGCCGTATGTATATCAGGAGGAAGTGCAGTGGTTGCACAACAAAGTGAAGTGGATGCCTATAAACTATCACAAACGGATATCAATGGAACAGCCCGTTATTTGAGTATGGGAGGAGCTTTTGGAGCATTGGGAGGAGATATTTCTTCTATGTATACCAATCCTGCCGGGTTAGGAATATTCAGAACTTCTGAAATCGTAGGAACAGTCAGCCTGAATATGTTTAAAACAAACTCCAACTGGAATGGGAGTAAATCTGATATGAATAAAACAACCTTTAATCTGGATAACTTTGCTTATGCCGGCTATTTCCCAACCGGAAATGATGAAGGTATAATTGGTTGGAATTTTGGATTTTCTTACAACAAGCTGAAAAACTTCAACAGGCAGTATACGCTTGCAGGTAAACAGAAATATAGCATGTCCGATTATACATCTGCTATAAGTAGTGGAATTCCTGAATCCAGCTTAATAGGAAGTGGTAGTAATAATCCTTATTATGGCAATACAGAGTGGTTACCTATTCTGGGTTTTCAGGGAGGTTTCTTTTTTCCGGATGTAGATTTTCCTGACTATTATTTACCGACCTTTGGCGGAGGAGCAGATTATACTACTCTTTTCGTAAAAGAATGGGGAGGCATTGACCAGTATAATTTTTCTTTTGCTACCAATATTTCCGATTTTGTATTTGTAGGGGCTACTTTTGGTGTAACCGATATTAATTACAGAGTAAGTACTACCTATGACGAAGAATATGGTGCAAAAGACTATCTGTATCTTGATAACCATTTGTCCACAGATGGAACCGGATATAATTTTAATCTGGGAGTAATTGTACGTCCTACTGATTATTTACGTTTAGGAGTAGCTTATAATTCTCCAACCTGGTATAAAATGACAGATTATTTTCATGCTGAAGCAGGAACTTATGTAGATATACCGGAGAATTCTGCAGATGAGAATGAATTAAATGCTTCAACACCATCGCAGTCTGCTTATGATTATCAGTTGCGTACACCGGATAAATGGATATTCAGTCTGGCAGGTATTCTGGGTCAAAATGCTTTAATTAGTTTTGATTATGAACTTTCTAATTATAGCTCTACCCGTCTTAAAGATGTAGACGGGCGTGAATTGAAAGAAGCAAATAACCATATTCGTAATAACAGCCAGAGTGTCCATACCTTTAGATTAGGAGGAGAATATAAAATTACACCTCGGTTTGCTGTTCGTGCAGGAGGTTACTGGCAGTCTTCCTATGCCAAATCCGTGTTGGAAAATAATGAACAGGAAGTGTTTACTGCCGGTACTTTACCACATTACACAGTAAATACCGGTACTTTCTCGGCTTCTGTGGGGTTGGGATACCGCTTTACACCTAATTTTTATATGGATATGGCATATGTTTTCAGACAACAGAAAGAAAATGCCTATGCATTCTCCAGTGTCTATTTTGACCAGCCTGAGGATAATGTGTATTCCACTCCGGCAGAGCTTAAAACCAATACATCACGTGTTGCACTGACATTAGGGTACAAATTTTAAAGCAAAAGATTCCATAAGAAATTTAGCATCTCCTTTCTGGTAAAACAGAAAGGAGATTTTTTTTGAAATAAAAAACTCAATACTTGTTTTTGTGATTTTAATAATTTATATTTGGTGTTCATAAACGCTTGGCTGATAGATTGCTGTTGATAAGTTCAAACTTAAACCCGAAATTGAAAACGTATGGAAAACCTGCATTTACTTCCGGACAAGGAATTAGTAATTCTGTTTAAAAATGGAAACAATCCTGCTTTTGAGATTCTGATAAACCGGCATAAAGACGAGATTTATTCCTATCTTTTATTTGTTCTACAC
>JAJBTP010000159.1 GCA_020860805.1 Tannerellaceae bacterium
ACGTAACGATATTGGATACTCTGGAGGATTTAACGGACAGTCTGAATTTTGCCCAGAAAGAATCAGGTATGCAGGAACGTTCCCTTTCAGAAGTTCGTGAGTTTGTGGGTAACGGGATCCGGAAGCTGATCGAGCGGGCGGTGCCTGCAAATACGCCAACTGATATCGTGAATCGTGTGTTTGCAGACTTTTCCGAACATTACAGACAGAATTGCGCCAATAAAACATCTCCGTATGATGGAATTTCGGAAGTGCTCTCGGCATTGAGGAAAAGAGGGGTTCAGACAGCTGTCGTTTCCAATAAGGCTGATTTTGCAGTACAGCAGTTGAGTGTACAATATTTTGACGGGCTCTTTGATATGGCAGTCGGAGAGCGGGAAGGTGTCCGAAAGAAACCGGCGCCGGATGCCATTTACGCTGTGCTAGAGTATTTCGGACTGGAGAAAAAAGATGCCCTTTATATCGGGGATTCGGAGGTTGACATCCAGACAGCAGACAATGCCGGAATGGATTGTATTTGCGTAGGCTGGGGATTTCGCGAGGAAGATTTTTTGCTTCGGAGCGGAGCTACGGTGGTGCTGAATAAACCGGATGACATTCTGGGATATATTGAGTGAAGCAGACCATTTTTCGGGAATTACTATCTGAAATAAATGCGGCAAGGAAATTGTGACAAGAGAAGGGAGAGAAAGCAGTATGCTTTTTGGGAGAAAGAAGAAAAAGGAACAAGCTAAAGAAAATAAGGTCAATACTGTCGAGGAGACAGCAAAGACTGTAGAAGAAGTTCCAACTATGGATGCTTACGATTATTACAAACAATATGAGCACTACTTTAAGTATGCAGATGATTATAAAATTCATCATGAAGAAGCATTTGAGTATGCTTTAAAAGCTGCTGAATTAGGACTTTATTCAGGACTTTATGAACTGGGAGAATATTATCGGAGAGGAGATACAGAAAATAAGCCTGATAAAGAAAGAGCATTCAAAGTCTTTAAAGCCGGAGCTGAATTAGGTGGAGCAATCACACAATATCATCTTGCCGAATGTTATGAACGTGGTGATGGGGTTGAAGCTGACAAAGAAAAAGCACTCTACTGGTACAATGAAGTACTAAAGAACGAAGATAATATTTGGGATGATCATGCTAAAACAAGAATTAAAGAGATAAAAGCTTTAGATGATTCTGTACTTGCTGAAGAGTTAGGTAAAAAGAAGGCCAAAGAAGAAGAGGAAGCAGGAAGAAAAGAAAAGGAAAGAGAAGAATATTATAACAGTGAAGAAGGAAAACAGGAAAGATTCAAAATGTACTTAAAGGCTGCATATGAGGGATCTTTCTTCAGACAGTATACTGTTGGGGTATGTTATAGAGATGGCATAGGTGTTGAAGTAAATAATGAAAAAGCTTTTTCCTGGTTTAATACTGCCGCAAATAACGGATTTGGAGATGCGATGTATGAATTGGGGCAATGTTATATTAATGGGATGGGTACTAATGTTGATCATGGAATGGCTGTTTACTGGTATCTTAAAGCTTCCAGGGAAGGACATAGTGATGCTAAATTCATCATTAATAATCTATCACCTGCTGATATAATCTCCTTTTTAGATAAAGTATGTAATTCCAAAGATGAAGAACTAAGTGCTGATGCTAAAAGACTAAGAGGATATATCCAGTTTGACTTATACAAAGATGATGCCAACAACGGTGACCTCGGAGCGATGAAGAATCTTGGTATTTGTTACGAAAAGGGTATTGGAACAGATGAAGATCTTTCTCAGGCACTTTACTGGTACAAGAAAGCTGCAGATGAAGGAGATGCTGACTGTCTGTACTTTTTGGGTATGTTCCATAAAGAGGGCACAGGAGTAGAAAAAGATGAATATCAGGCGTATCGTTATTTCAAGGCAGCTTCTGAAAAAGGACATTTAGATGCCACATATGAACTATCATACTGCTATGAGGGTGGTCATGGAGTAGATAAAGACATAGATGAAGCATTTTATCTGTATGATCATCTTTGTCAAAAAGGATACCGTAAAGCCCAGATTGATATGGTGTTTCTTGTTATGTTTGATTCGAATAATTTTACTCCTGAACAGATAGATAAAGCAATATACTATTTTGAACAGGCGGGGGAAGCAGGATACAAAGATTCCCGAGGTATGCTGTTCACATATTATTCAATCGGGGTTCATCCTTTTAAAAAGAATGAAAGCAAAGCATTGTACTGGGCTGAAAAGCTTGCTGAAGAGGGAAAAATAAAATATCAGCGTGAAGCCTATGAGCGTTATAATGAAGGTATTGGTACTGCTGTCAATAAACAGAAAGCTATGTACTATCTTGAAAAAGCAGCTGAAAGCGGAGATATTGACTCCCAGGTTGAAGTGTGTAATATCTATATTAATCAAGATGATCAAAAGAAAGCTTTCTACTGGCTTAAAAAGTTTTCTGAAGGAGACCTGGAGGAAGCGTATTATTTGCTTGGAATAAGATATTTGGGTGGTATAGGAACTGAACGAAATTATTCTAAAGCATTTTACTGGATAAAAAAAGCTGCTGAGGCCGGAAATGTAGATGGTATGGAAAAACTGTACAAGATGTATTATGATGGTGTAGGTACGGAAAAAAACATGAGAGAGTACCGGTATTGGAAAAGGAAGTGGGATCAAAATAAGTAGTGATGATTTCTTCTTAATATATATGTAAGAGTAAACAGTAAGACCGATATAATAGTCAGATTTTGGTAAAACTTCGCGTGGTAAAACTTCATTTCTGTCTGTTGTTCACCCATATAAAAATATGCTATACTTTGGATTAAATAATACAGGTTTATTACATTCCAAAGGCTAAGCCGCAAGCAATGCCATATTGATACCGAGAAGGAAAATTCAAATGGACCATTATACAGAATTTCTCAGAAAACAAACCGAAACATTATCACCCGATGATGAGGATTATGAAATAAGGTTACGGGAAATAGCAGAATCATTTTGCGGCTTTGGCGAGGCATTATCTGATTTTATCGCAGACCACGGATACACAGATGCCTTGTCTGATGTTGACGCAAAAGCAAAATTTATACGCGAAAAATTTAAAACTGTAAATATAAAATCTCCACGCGATATAAAAAAGTGGTTTGTTCCCAAGATGAAACCGAACCGGGAAACGATATTTCAAATCTGCTTTGCGTTCGGGCTGGGCGTTGATTCAGATAGCTTATCCAGGAGGCTGCTGCCTGTCCAAGTGTGCTAGAGAAAAATTATTATGTATCCTGTACTA
>JAJBTP010000321.1 GCA_020860805.1 Tannerellaceae bacterium
GATAAATGCAGTTATAACAGGTATAGGAGGATATGTTCCGGAAGATGTGTTAACCAATGAAGATATTTCTCAATTGGTAGACACAAATGATGAATGGATTAAAACCCGCGTAGGAATCGAAGAACGTCATATATTAAAAGGTGAAGGTAAGGGTACATCTTATATGGGTATTCGGGCTGTTCAGCAATTGTTTGAAAAAACGGGAGTTTCTCCGGAAGAAATTGAAGTAGTACTTTGTGCTTCTACAACTCCGGATTATCATTTTCCTACTACAGCCTCTATAATTGCTCATAATACCGGTTGTACAAATGCGATGACATTTGATCTTCAGGGCGCCTGTGTCGGTTTTTTGTATGGCCTCGAAACAGCAGCTAACTATATACGCTCAGGACGATATAAAAAAGTGTTGCTAATAGCAGGAGATAAAATGACTTCTATTACAGATTATACGGATAGAAATACCTGTCCTTTGTTTGGTGACGGTTGTGGTGCTTTACTTATTGAGCCAACTACGGAAGAGTATGGAATCATAGATACAATCTTAAAAACAGATGGAACAGGATTAGACTATCTGATAATGAGAGGTGGAGGTTCTGCTTATCCGGCAAGTCATGAAACTGTAGATAATAGAACTCACTTTGTTTATCAGGACGGGAAGTATGTATTTAAACATGCTGTTTCTTATATGGCAGCCGTTTCTCTTGAAATTGTAGAGAAAAATGGACTGAAGAAAGAAGATCTGGATTGGGTAGTACCTCACCAGGCGAATCTTCGGATTATTGATGCGGTGGCCAATCGTCTGGGAATTTCTGATAAAGTAATGATTAATATTCAAAAGTATGGCAATACCAGTGCTGGTACTATACCTCTTTGTTTATGGGAGCATGAGAATCAACTTCGAAAAGGTGATGATATTATTCTAACTGCTTTTGGAGCTGGGTTTACCTGGGGAGCAGTATATATAAAATGGGGATATGACGGAAAAAAAGCATAAGTCTGGTTTTGTAAATATAGTTGGGAATCCGAATGTTGGAAAATCCACCTTGATGAATCGTTTGGTAGGAGAGCGGATATCTATTATCACTTCTAAAGCACAGACGACTCGTCATCGTATTCTGGGTATTGTAAATACGGAGGAAATGCAGATTGTGTATTCTGATACCCCCGGAGTACTGCGTCCTAACTATAAGTTACAGGAAAGCATGCTTAACTTTTCCGAATCTGTATTGGGAGATGTGGATGTATTGTTATATGTAACAGATGTTGTTGAAAAGATCGATAAGAATGAAGCATTCTTAAAGAAAGTGCAACAAGTCGAGTGTCCGGTACTTTTACTTATTAATAAAATAGACCAGACGAATCAAACAGAATTGGAAAAACTGGCAGATCATTGGAAAAAGCTTCTGCCGGAAGCTGAAATTATACCAATTTCAGCCTTGTCAAATTTTAATATTGACTATGTAAAGCAGCGGATTGAATCTTTAATCCCTGATTCACCTCCTTACTTTGAAAAAGATGCTCTGACTGATAAACCTGCCCGTTTTTTTGTGACGGAAATTATAAGGGAGAAAATATTGTTATATTATCAGAAAGAAATTCCGTATGCTACAGAAGTAATCGTAGAACTTTTTAAAGAAACGGATGACCTGATTCACATAAAAGCGCTTATCGTTGTAGAACGCGATACGCAAAAAGGAATTATTATTGGTCATAAAGGACAAGCTCTTAAAAAAGTTGGAGCGATGGCCCGCAAAGATATCGAACGATTCTTTGACAAAAAAGTTTTTCTTGAAATGTTTGTGAAAGTAGAGAAAGACTGGCGTAATCGTGACAACTTGCTGAAAAATTTTGGATACCGTCTGGATTGACGGGATTATAAACTGTTTAATACAGGAAATTATATGGGAAATATAGTAGCCATAGTTGGAAGATCCAACGTAGGAAAATCAACATTGTTCAATCGTTTGACCCAATCCCGTCAGGCTATCGTAAATGAAGAAGCCGGAACAACCCGTGACCGGCAGTATGGAAAAGTGGAATGGACCGGAAAAGAATTCTCTTTGATAGATACCGGTGGCTGGGTAACGAACTCAGAGGATGTTTTTGAAGAAGAAATCAATAAACAAGTACAAATAGCTTTAGAAGAGGCAGATGTCATTTTATTTGTTGTGGATGTAATGAATGGATTGACCGACTTGGATATGGATGTGGCAAAAATATTACGCTGCACTAAGAAACCATTACGGGTAGTGGCTAACAAAGCCGATAACTTTGAATTACATCCATCTTCAGCAGAATTTTATTCGTTAGGATTAGGTGATCCTTTCTGTGTTTCTGCCATTAATGGT
Source organism: Tannerellaceae bacterium (assembly GCA_020860805.1). GTDB lineage: Bacteria > Bacteroidota > Bacteroidia > Bacteroidales > Tannerellaceae > UBA4116. The sequence goes on from JAJBTP010000321.1 coordinate 2,349, forward strand.
TCAGGTACGGGAGATTTGTTGGACCAAATAGTTTCTTTACTTCCGGAGAAAAAAAATGAAATGCTGGATGAAGAACTGCCCCGGATGGCGGTAGTGGGACGTCCGAATGCTGGAAAATCCTCTTTAATTAATGCTTTTGTAGGAGAAGAACGTCATATTGTAACAGATATTGCAGGAACAACCCGTGATTCGATTTATACAAAGTATGATAAGTTCGGCTTGAATTTCTATCTCGTAGATACTGCTGGTATCCGTAAGAAAGGAAAAGTGAATGAAGATATGGAGTATTATTCTGTTATTCGTTCTATCCGTGCGATTGAAAATTCTGATGTTTGTGTTCTTATGCTGGATGCAACCCGGGGTATTGAAAGTCAGGATTTGAATATTTTTTCTTTAATTCAAAAGAACCGGAAAGGATTGATAGTTTGTGTGAATAAATGGGATTTAGTAGAGGATAAAAGTCAGCAGGCAATTAAACATTATATAGAAACTATCCGTGAAAGGTTAGCTCCTTTTACTGATTTTCCTATTCTATTTATTTCAGCGCTCACAAAACAACGTATTTTTAAGGTACTGGAGACAGCCAAAGAAGTATATGAAAATAGAAGAAAAAGACTCTCAACGGCAAAACTGAATGAAGTCTTGCTACCTATTATCGAACATACACCTCCTCCGGCGTGGAAAGGTAAATATATTAAAATTAAATATATCACTCAATTGCCTGCAGGAGTTGTTCCTTCTTTTGTATTCTTTTGTAATTTACCTCAATGGATAAAAGAACCTTACAAACGATTCCTTGAGAATAAAATAAGAGAAAGCTGGGATTTTACAGGAACACCGATTAACATTTATATTCGTGAAAAGTAAAATAAAAAAGCCGTCTGATTGCAGACGGCTTTTTTATTTATTGTGAGTTCAGGATTGTTCGAG
>JAJBTP010000358.1 GCA_020860805.1 Tannerellaceae bacterium
GGTAGATACTGCCATTGTCGGACATTTAGAATCACAGCTTTATATCGGAGCGATAGCACTTGCTGCTATGATTTTTAATTTTATCTACTGGAATTTTGCTTTTTTGCGGATGGGTACCAGTGGATTTACCGCACAGGCAGTAGGAGCCGGTGACAGGCAGGAGATGATGAATATTTTACTAAGAGCTTTAACAGTAGCTTTTTCATTAGGCGTTCTGTTTATTATTAGTCAGACATTTATTTTAAAGATAGCTTTTTATTTTGTTGCAGATACGCCCGAAATGCAGCAATATGTCAGAGAGTACTTTTCTATATATATCTGGGGCGCTCCTGTGGTATTAGGAATGCATGTTGTATCCGGCTGGTTTATTGGTATGCAAGATGCCCGGACACCGATGTTTATCTCTATCGCTACTAATATTGTCAACATTGTTTTGAGCCTTTTCTTTGTATATAGTTTAGGTATGCAGATTAAGGGAGTAGCCTTAGGATCGTTGCTGGCTCAGATTTTTGCTTTTATACTTTCTGTATTTTTATGGAACCGGCGGTATGCTTCCCTTAAAAAACTGGCATCTTTTGTTTTTCTGAAAAATATATCAACGTTTAAGCCTTTTTTTCAGAGTAAACAGTGACATTTTTCTGCGGAGTTTGGCGTTGGTCTTGGTTACTACTTTTTTACGTATGCTTCCGAACAATCCGGGGATATGTATCTGGCTGCTAACGCACTTCTTTTGCAGTTCTTTATGTTTTTTTCATATATGATGGACGGGTTTGCTTATGCCGCTGAGGCTCTTACGGGCCGGTTTACCGGAGCCCGTGACTTTACAACCTTGAAACAACTTATTCATAGATTATTTGCCTGGGGGATTGGGCTGGCTCTTCTTTTTACTTTTGTCTATGCTCTTTTTGCGGAGAATATTCTTCATCTTTTAACGGATAAACCGTTGGTAATACAAACTGCCGGAGAGTTTAAAGTGTGGGTATTATTATTTCCTGTGGCCGGGTTTGCTGCCTTTCTCTGGGATGGTATTTATATAGGTATGACAGCCTCAAGACAGATGCGAAATTCTATGTTTGCTGCTGTTCTGTTTTTCTTTATCTCTTATTTTGTTTTTTACCCTCTCTGGGGGAATAATGGGCTCTGGCTCTCTTTTATTATTTATCTTTCTATGCGTGGTATTATGCAGACACTTTTATTCCCTGCTATTTTCAGAAATGTTTAATGTTTCTTTACTAAGTTCTATTTCATGCAGGTTCCCTGTATGTTTTCCGGGAGTATCTGATAATTTGACGGCATATTGCCATTCTGAATTTTCATTCATTTTTACGTTTGTGAGTTTAATGACCATATTTAACGGTTTGGCTCCTACATCATTTGTAAAATAAGTTCCTATCCCGTACGCATCATGAATTCTGCCGGCTACATATTCTTTGATTTGCCTGACCTGATCCGTATTAAGTGAGTCGCTGAATACGATTGTTTTGGAGAGGGGGTCAATCCTGTTTTGTTCGTAAAACCCAATGGTTTTATCAATAAATTTCAATGCGTCGCCACTATCCCATCTCACACCGTCAAATAGTTTAGCCTGTTTCAGATTAAATGATTTTAGAAATACATCGGTGGTATAGGTATCTGTAAGTGTAATTCCCAGGCTGCCCTGGTAGACTTCTACCCAGGCTTCCAGAGCTTTCATTGTGGCAGACTGGTATCCATATAAAGCCCCATGAAACATAAACCATTCATGGGGCATCGTTCCTATAGGTGTGGTTTTATATTTCATTGCCAGATATACATTACTGGTTCCTTTAAAATATTTTCCTGCATATTTTTTTAAGGTCCCGACTACTTTATCGTGAACCTCAAAAGAAAATCGTCGACGTGTTCCAAAATCTGAGTGATCCGCTTGTATCCTTTTGAGAATTTCCGCCTTTTCAACGGCTTTTTCTATAACATTTACCGGTTTTATTCCTGTCATTTTGAAATAGAGTTCTGAGATAAGTGCCATTAAAGGAACTTCCCATAAAACTGTTCTGTACCAATATCCTTCAATCAGGATTTTTAAGGTTCCGTTTATTTGTGTAATCCGGACTTCGGAAGAATCATATTGATATCCTTCCAGAAAATCTATAAAAGCCGGATCGAAAAAGTAGCACCGTTTAGTTATAAATTCTTTTTCCTTTTTTGTCATTTTCAGCTTTTCCATGTGCTTTATTTCTTTTGCCAGTTTTTCAACAAATCCTTCAGGAAAAGATGTGTTTCCTCTATTCATGAATTCATATCTGACAACAGCACGTGGATATAACCGCTGGATAGCCAGCATAACGGAGAACTTATACAGATCGTTATCTGAGAAGTGAGTGAGAATCATACTTTAACAGTTTTGGTTGGTTATTAATTACAATCCTTTTTTATTATAACAAACCTTGTGTTGCCGGGTTTAAAGTTTCTGGCATCCCGGACAATAATAGATACTTCCGCCCAGGTAATTTTCTTTTTGGATAATATCCTGGCACCGTGGACAATCCTGTCCGGCTGTATCTTTGGATAAATAAAGAATATATTTCCCTCTCTGTCCTAATAAACCGGTTTCTGTATTTCTACCCTGTTGCCGGTACATCTCCCACAATGTTTCTTTGATGCAGGTAAACAAAGTCTCTTTTTCAGAAATTGTTAAATCTTTTACCTTCTTTTTGGGATGCAATCTGGCATTGTATAAAATATCCTGTAAAACTCCATTCCCAAGCCCAGGAATGGTTTGATTAGTTGCTAAAAGAGCTTTTACACTTTTGTTTTGAGCTTCTTCCTGATTAGCTAAAGTAAGGAGGCATTCCAATGTAAAATTATCGGATAGGACCTGTGGTTTATTTTTTTGCTTGCAAGTAATATTCATCTAATGCTCCCCCGAAATAAGGAACTTTTGCATTTTCCCAATTGGTGGGAATACACCAGATTCCTCCATACATCCGGACAGAAGCTATCAAAAAGCTATTATCTTCAAAACCGATTAATAATTGGTGTTTGGCCGGAATTTTCTCACCCGGGGCATAATACCTTAAATAAACTCCATCCGTAAAAATCAAAAGAGTATCTCCAATATGTATTTCTACTTTTCCACCATACGCAAAAGCTTCATCTATCGTTTTACCCAGCATTTGTTCTTCAAATTTATCCGTATTACCTGAATAGAAAGTAAATTTATGCGGGGTATGGGCTACAACAACTAAAGTGATTTGTTTTCCTTTTAATAATTTGTTTATTTGATCCCGAAGATAA
>JAJBTP010000390.1 GCA_020860805.1 Tannerellaceae bacterium
CTTTACCATCTATACTCCTAACATATAATTTATAAGGGTTTTTATTAATAACTACTTCTGCATATCCGGTCTTATTCTCTCTGATAGTAGATAACATTCTACCGGAACGTCCCAGAAAATCTACTTCCTGCTCACCATGATATCCTATTTTCTCAAAAAACCGTGCCATTGGATTGGTTGCAAAACGGGTAAAGAAAACAGCCAGCACAGCCAAAGGTAATAATATAAATATAGATATCAATCCCCAGGATGCAACATTTATAAATTGCGTCGTAATCAATGAACCCACCCAGATAAAGAACTTAAAGGTAGACAATACCAACATAAAAGGAACCCTTCCGATATTCATAAACTGAAGGAACTTCATAAAAGCACCGGTTGATTCTTTTCCTTCCGGATCGGCGGTGTCTATATCTCCATCCGCATCCAGGGCAACATCTGCGTCCATATCGACATCAACATCCGGCACCTCTACATCCAGTTCAAACCCAAGGTCAATATCTTCAAAGCCTATTCCAAACAGGAAGGTCACTATCCAGTAAAGACACAGGATGCCCATAATAACTGTCATTACCGCATTGGGTAAGGGATGCATCAAATTGGAGAAGATTTCGTTCATATATTCTAAAAGTAGTTAAGAAGTTATCACTCACTTCGTTCGTTAAGAAGTCATCGTTAGCTGTGCTCACTAGTAGGTGAGAATAATTCTACTTGACTACTAAGGCAGGCATATAATACCGGATGGCCATTGCCGGGGGAAACCCGGCTTAAATCATTCCTAATTTTCTTTTTATCTCGTCCAGATCTTCTGAGACTTTACCATCTTCATCTCCAAGCGCCTGATTAATTTCATCGTCCAGGGATGTTCTGGATCCGGCTATTTCACCATATGCTTTTGCGAGCGCTTCTTCTTCTTCTACTTTTTCTTTCATACGCTCCAGCATACTAATGGTGCTGTTACTGTCAATCTGGGCCAGCTGTTTATTGACTTCTTTCGTCGCACGGTTCACACGAATACGGGATTTCAACGTCTTTAACTCGTTCTCCCACTTGGTGATATTAAATTTCAGCACCTCTACATTCTTCTGGATTTCATCAGCTGCAGCTTCATGTTTGAGTTGTTGTTCTTCGAGTTCTTTCACCTCTTCGAGTAAAGTAGCCTTCAAAGATAATGCTTCCTTGGCTAATTTCTCAGCCTGTTCCATATTTAATTCGCCTTTTTGCACTTTTGTTATTAAGAGGGCTGCTTTATTTTCATAATCCTGTGCCGTACTCATTTTTTTGGTTTTATCATTTTTAGTACGGATAGCCAGTGCTTTTATTTGTGCCAGTGATTCCAGGGCTCTGTCCAGATCTTCTCTCATTTCCCGGATTCCCTGTTCGGTCATACGAATAGGGTCTTCCATTTTGTCCACTGCGGAATGAATTTCCGCCTGTCCGATTCTTAATAGTCGCTTAAAGATATTCATGACTGTTATTTTTTAGAAAATTCCAATATTTGTTCATAATACTCACTTAATAACAAACCCAAAGAGTTCAGGGCACCTTCGAATTCGTTCATATCCAGATTCTCAATCTGCAGGGTATACCGGAAAATAACTTTTTCTCCTTTTTCATCCAGTACAAAAGCCCCATGCACAATATCCCGGTTCTTGATTAACAGTGATTTCAGGATATCCTTATCATCACTTTTTAAGGTGAAAATAAACTGTTCCAAGATTAAAATAGGAGGAGCAACCCCTACAATCAAATTTTTAATTCCGTCTGCCTCACTTTCAATACACAGTATTCCCTCCTGTTCATTTTTATAAGAGATAGCATATCCCAAACGGGAGATAAATGATTCAATTTTTTCAAAATACATAGCATTTCATTTTAGTAGTTAGTAGCCGGTAGTTAGTAGTACACTCGCTATGCTCGTTTAGTAGAGAATCACTTGGTTCCTTTTTATTTACTACCAGATGAACCCAGTGAACATACTACTAACTACCGGCTACTAACTACTTTTTTTAATTCCCCTTGCTTTACACAATAAATTATGTTAGCTTTGCAAATATTTTTTGCTAAAGTAGTCAAATAAATTAATATTGCAAATATTTTTTGCTTTTTTATGTCGAAAATCGGAAAAAACATCAAAAAAATACGAAATATAAGGGGATTGAGCCAGCAGGCATTTGCTGACCTATTCAGCTTATCAAGAGGGAATATATCCTCTTATGAAGAGTTTCGTGCCGAACCTAAAATAGAGATCGTTTTACGTATTGCTAATTATTTTGGCATTCCTCTCGAGGAATTCATTGAAAAAGACCTTTCAGTGAATGATCTTCTGCATTATAATACCCAGTTAGTGTTAGATGCCAACAAGCTAAAAATAGCACAACAATTACTATCCATCCCTTATTTACCAGCCTTATACATAGAAGAATATTTAATCAAATATAACGATTTGGATTTTATTCGCCAACTCCCTACCATTACTATTCCTACTAATTCAAAGTTAAAACAATTGGCTGTAGAAATAGAGAACCCCGATGTATTACCGGCTGGTTATGATTTTAGCAACGGAGATATCCTGATTTGTGAAGAGGTAGTGAAAGAAAATATCCATCGCATCAACGGTAAATTTGGTATTATGATTAACACAGAAGGTATCCGTTTCGGTATATACAAAGAACAAAAGAAAAACATTACCCTAAACCTGAATGAATGGGTAACTTATCCCTTTACCCTAGAAAGCGAAGCGCAGTACTGGGTATTACGGGCATGTTATAGCCAATACTAAAAATGACATTTTGTTTTCTTTTCCTTCTTTTTGCTAACTCATAAATTTCTCAAATCCAGTCTTTGGGAAAGCGAAAATACACCTTGTTTAACAGGATGTAACATTGCCTCATATAATTTCACAAAACACATAAGCATAAGCCCATTTTTTGATAAGCATCAAAGGACCACATTGATGCAGATAAAAATTGTATCCCATGCTTATGAAGTTCAAAAAAATTTGTCCTAAAGACAATTTCCGTTCTTAAAATCCCTCCAAAAGATCCGCTTTTAATCTAAAAATATCTGCCCGGCATAGTAAATCCAACTATCAGAAAGTGTGTATAAAAGCCTATTTATTGACAAAAAAGAAATATAGAATACTATATTTTTGAAAGAACCTATCCTTTTAACAAATAAATAGCATGTGAAGAAACAAAGTGATAAATCGGAAAAGCGCGAGAGTAAGCTCTTCCTGGTATCTCCCTGTAACAGCTCCAAATACTCAATTC
>JAJBTP010000465.1 GCA_020860805.1 Tannerellaceae bacterium
ATATAAAATATGGGAAAATATCTTCTCCTGATTTTACTTTTTGGGATGGGGTGTTCTTCATGTACCACTTCCCGGTTAATTAATAAAGCAGATAAACTGTTCCATAAAGGTGCCTATGCAGAAGCCGGCAGATTATACCGGGAGGTTTACCAGAAACTTTCTCCTTCCCAACGCAGGTTAAGAGGTTATGCAGCCTTTCAGTTAGCTGAATCAAATCGTTATACCGGACGGAACCTACGCAGTATGAGTGGATATACGAATGCTATCCGTTACCTGTATCCGGATACAACACTCTATTTTCGCCTGGGACAAACCTATCAGAAAGATGAACAATATGAAAAAGCTATCCAGGAATATTCGGCCCAGTTGTCCCTATCTCCTCATAGTCAGCCCACCCTCAACAGTATACAAGGCCGTTCACTTGCTATGGATGGAAGGCGAATCCGACCCGTCATCAGATAAGGCGATTACCGGTTCTCAATTCCAACCGTTCAGATAAGTCACCCTTCTTTTATCAACAGGATACAACCTTGCTTTATTGGGGTCCTGCCGGCTGGTAGATAAGAAAAAGAAAAACAGTATTATTACCGGGCAACCTCCCGGAAAGCTATGGTCATCCCAGATAGAACCCTCCAGCAAATGGCAGACGCCATTGCCGGTAGAAGAATTTCCTTCAGACGGGAAAGAGATTAGTTCTTTTTGTTTCAGTAAAGACGGTAAATTTATGTATTATACACTTATTATCGCTTCCCTTCAAAAAAGTGAACACTATCAGATTTACCGTTCTGAACGTATCTATGGTAAGTGGAGGGAAAGCCGGCCTGTTTTCAGGAATCCTCCGGCGACGACCCTTCACCCCGCTCTTTCTCCACAGGAGGATTATCTATATTTTGCCTCGGATCATCCTGGTGGCTATGGAGGCATGGATATTTATCGCTGCCGGATATATCCTGATTCAGTAGGCGTATGGGAAAACCTCGGACCGGAAATTAATACTGCCGGTGATGAACTATATCCTTATATTTATACTAATCAAACAATTTACTTTTCCTCGGATGGCCATCCGGGTATGGGTGGACTGGATATTTTCCAGGCAACATTTACTCATTCAGGGGCGTGGGAAGTCAGTTCTATGGGTTATCCTTTAAATTCACATGGGGATGATTTTGATATCCGGTTCAAAGGTAGTAGGGAAAAAGGTATCTTGTGTTCTTCACGAAACAATAAACAGGGATATATCAATCTGTTTGAATTTGAAATTCCTTCTTTTTATATTTTTATGGAAGGATATGTAAAAGATACAGAAGGGAATCTTATCTCTTCCGGAGAAATTCATATAGCCGGTCCGGATGGTTTAAATGAAAAAATACTGATTTCCGGAAACGGTTATTTTCGGTTTCCATTACAACCCGGGAAAGAATATACCGTAATGGCTTCTGCAGAAGGATTCATTAACCAGCCTGTTACTTTTTATACGAATGAGAAAGAAGAAGATGAAAGGTGTCTGATTGATTTTGTTCTGACTCCCTTACCCTACCCGGTTTCATTTCCTGTTATCCTGCATGATTTCGATTCTGATAATATACAGCCTGAAAGTAGAGAAACGTTAGCGGAAATTACAGAGATACTTAAGACCTATCCTTTTGTTTCTTTGGAAATCACATCGCATGCAGACCGGCATGGAAAAGTGGCATATAATCAGAAGCTTTCCGAACGAAGGGCAAAGCATGTAAAAAGAGTTCTGATAGAAGCAGGTATTGAAAAAGAAAGAATATCTATGAAAGGGTATGGACAACAGATTCCCGCAGAAATTACAGAATCAGTATTAATATCCGGAGGAAAGGGTGAAAATAAGGTTTTACTAACACCGGATTTTATTCTTCTATTGGATAAGGAAAAACAGGAAAAGGCGGATCAATTAAACAGGCGTACTGAAATCAGGATTACGAATTATCAGCATGGATTATTTTAAGTGCTTATGATGGATAAGAACACTGATACCACAGATTATTTTCAATACATATTTTAAGTGTATTCTTCTGTGAAATCAGTGTTCCTTTCTCATTTACTTTTCTACTGTAAATTTATAAATACAACGGCTGGTATATTTTTCGCCTGGCTGTAATACAGTAGTTGGGAATTCGGATTGGTTCGGACTATCCGGATAGTGTTGTGTTTCCAGACAGAATGCTCCACGGAAGGGATAGGTTACTCCATGTTTTCCTTTATCTGTTCCTTCCATGAAATTACCTGCATAGAATTGAATGCCCGGTTCATCCGTATAGACTTCCAGTGCAATACCACTCGCCGGAGAAACTACTTTGGCAGCTATCTGGTTGATATCGCCTTTGGTATTTAATACCCAGTTATGGTCATATCCTTTTGCTTTTACCAATTGGTCAAAATCATCATCAATATGGGCTCCAATAGCTACCGGCTGGCGTAAATCCATAGGAGTTCCCGCTACATCTTCGATACCTGTAGGAATCAATGTTTCATCCACCGGTGTATATTGGTCGGCATTAATTGTAATTATCTGTTCGGAATTGTCAGTACTTAAATCTCCTGACAGGTTGAAATAACTATGATTAGTCAGATTTACGATAGTAGCTTTATCTGTAGCAGCTTCGTATTGAATATCAATTGCATTATCATTAGTTAATCTGTAAGTTACCTGGATATCCAGATTTCCCGGAAAACCAGCTTCACCGTCAGGTGAAAGATAAGTTAACTGCAATGTTTGATTATCTATTTGTTTAGCATCCCACACACGGGTATGATAGCCTGCAGGGTCTCCGTGCAGACAATGACCGAAATTATTTTTGGGCAAATCATATTCTACACCCTCTAATGTAAATTTACCGTCTTTGATACGGTTACCATAGCGGCCAATCAATGCACCATAATTTCCATCCGGATTACCGGCATACGCTTCGATGTTATCATATCCCAGTACTACATCTTTCATGTTTCCGTTTTTATCCGGAACCATTACAGATACAAGGCGTCCGCCGAGATTGGTTATACAGGCTTCTACTCCATTTGAATTAGTTAAAACATACAAATCAGTAGGTTTTCCCTGCACTTCAGATACAAAGTCGGATTTTTTAAACCGGATAAAGTTGTTTCTTCCTGTTTGTTTTCATTACATGCTGCCATCAAGAGGCAGAGGCCTAAAGCTGCGATACTTAGTCTTTTCATTTTCTTTATTTAAATTTTAGTGCTTTTCTTCTTTTCGACAAATATAGCTTATATTTTAACAC
>JAJBTP010000624.1 GCA_020860805.1 Tannerellaceae bacterium
CCTTTTATCCCGTATGTGTTGGTTGTATGGATGTGTATAAGAGGATTGTAAGGGGTGTGTTGGCTGGTCCCCCAATTCCTGGCTAACAGGTTGCTGAAACAAAAACTCTCTAAGGTATTCGTTACAAAGTCCATCTGTCCGGAACGGGAATAGGAGCCACAGTAAGCTTTCTTTTTATTTTCAAATTCTTCTGTTTTATCTACAGAGGGATGGTAAATAAAAACATCACTTTTAAAAGGGTTGATGCATGTACCGGACATAAAACAACCTTCATAATAAGCATCATTTTCCTCTTTTTGTAGTTGTAGCTGGTATATATTGATAGGCTGTTGATTTAATAGACCTGTTATGCGATATCCTTTATGGTAATGTATATAATCAAAAAAGAGCAGTGATTCCCGGATATCTTTAACCGGGATTTCTCCTTGTAGCTTAAAAGTACCTTCTGTAAGAGTCTGAGATATCAGGTAGTTAAACAAGGTGGAGATGATTTGATTCTCTTTTTCAGAAGACGGATAAGAGATGGCTTTCAGCCCTACCAGTATAAGAAGTAAAATGAACGTAAAGAAGAATATAAGGGTAGGTAAATAAATGTTCATCCCCAGGCTAACAATAAGTCCGAAAAGGGATATCAGGAATCCGGCAAGGAAAAACCAGAAAGAGGCCCATTCAATTTTACGTATTTTCTCAAAAGGGGAGAGTTCGTTCTGTAACGTATGGTTTATATGTGTACGGTTACCGGGCATTTTATATATGCTGTTTATTTTGTCCCGTCAAATATATAGATAAAAAATCATATGGATGGGTATGTAAACACAGGTTACATCATAAATTTTAACTGTTTTTGTTCCTGCCCTGTCGGTTCCGGCAGATACTTAGTGTTGGAAGCGAAGGCAGCAATCAAAATTTTAGCATCCTGCCTGAAGAACTTTCCGCGACTGTTTAAAATGCAATAAACTATATCAAAAAGATAATTTTTCGTCTGTCTTAATGGTAGTACCGGTGATGTATCCGGATTCACCGGACGCCAGCCAGACCACTATGTTTGTTATTTCTTCCGCTGTAGCCGTTTGTGCCGGAACCACTGTATTAATCCGTATTCCTCGCCGGGCGTACTCCAGTGCTAAGGTCTGCGTCGATTCTTTTTCCTGAATACCGGAGACATTAATAATATTTCCTTTTGTACGATTCTCCAGAAAATACCGGATAGCTTTCCGTACACCGGGAAAACCACCTGTATTATTCACCCAGATATCTATGTTTCCATGGGTTTTAAGGGTTTGTTGAACCGGATTGTCATGATTTATGACAACTTTCATGCCTTCTTTTATAAACCGCCGGATTATGGCTTCTCCGGTTTCGGAGACAGGACCGGTTACCACGCCAACTTTACCTTTCAGTTCTTTATACCTCATCTAAAAAATGTATTTGCAGGTTTTGTGTTTTTTTATAATCATTTTTATAAGAAAAAAGTTTTCAGGCATGTGCCGGATGAGTGTAGAATCAAGATTTAATGCGGGAAGTAAGCAAATCTTTCGCTGTCCTAAGAGGGAAAATAACGAACTTATTTGTTTCTTCGCATTCTGAATAAGAAAAAACACTCTATGTCATGGAAAAAGTAATTTACAATTTGGTCTTTAATTGAAAAAAGCAATTAAATGCCGAAGGAAAAGCCCTGGTACAAGTTGAAGCCTATCGGAAGAGGCAGAAAAAGTATTTTTCTACAAAAGTGTATATTAAACCTTGCCAGTGGGACAAGAAGAGACGCACGGTTAAAAATCATCCTAATATGGAGGCGCTGAATCTCTACCTGGAGAATTTTGTACTCCGGATGGAGCGGAAAGAACTATTGATTTTACAGTCGGGTAAAGACTTTGACATTCATATGCTGAAAGAGAAAGAACCGGAACAGAGTTCTTCGTTTTGTAATTTCATGCGACATGAAATAGAACGCAGTAACCTGAAACTATCTACTATGAAAAATCATTTATCGACCTATCGTTTGCTGAATCAGTTTAGATCTACCGTGACATTTGACGAACTTAACTTTAATTTTCTTTGTGAATTTGAAAACTACCTGTTGAAGAGTAAATACCACCGCAATACCATAGCCAAACATATGAAACACCTGAAACGGTACATCAATCTGGCGATTAATATGGAGTTGTTTGAAATGCATAAGTATCCGTTCCGTAAATATAAAATCAAGTATATGGAAACCCGGCGGACCCATTTGACTCCGGAAGAGTTGCAGCTGTTGGAGAAACTGGATTTAACCCATCGCAGGTCTTTACGTAAAGCATTGGACATGTTTTTGTTTAGTTGTTATACCGGACTTCGGTTTTCGGATGTGGTAAGTATAAAGAAAGATAATTTTCATTATATTGATAATAAATTATGTCTGATTTATTCGTCTGTTAAGACAGATGTGAGTGTGCGCTTACCTTTATCTCTTTTATTTGAAGGGAAAGCCATTCCTATTTATGAACGTTATAAGCATAATTACCGGAGTCTGTTTAATACCTCGGTGGATGCCAATTCGAATGTAAATAAACAGTTGGTCCGGATTAGTTATATGGCTAAGCTGGAGAAAAAATATCCTTCCATACAGCCCGGCATACCAATGCTACTCTTTTATTATATAACGGAGCCAACATTACTACTGTACAGAAATTACTGGGGCATAAAAGTGTTCGTACAACAGAGATTTATAGTAATATTATGGATATGACTATTGTACGGGACTTGGAAAAAATAAGTGCGGAATTGTAGCCTATCCATTTATAGAATAAGAAAGAGGCTGTCTCATTTTATTTTGACAGCCTCTGATTAGTAGTTATAATAAGTTAAGGTGCGGTCTTATTTTTCTCTTACACATCTGGCAATATAGGAAGAAGTTTTGGCTTTTGCTTCCATCTTGTAACTCCAGTCACTATTTATAAACAGGCAATATGCATTCTTAAAATTAACAGGATGATCGTCTGCTGTCCAGTAATAGCTTCCGTATTTTATACCCGATTTTTTTAGTTCTTCCGCTGCTAATCTCATGATAGATTCTGCTTCTAATTTAGTTGGTAAGCGCCATGAGTTTTTGTCACTGGCATTTTCTTTTTCGTAATAAGCATTACAACCAGTTGTAAAGATTATATTAGTACCAGGGGTCCAACTTGAAGAAAGATATTTATCACTAATACCATTTGCTATAACAAAATTTATTTTTTCTGCACCGAATGATCCTGCTAGGTAAGCATCTTTTTTAGCC
>JAJBTP010000335.1 GCA_020860805.1 Tannerellaceae bacterium
AGATAATTTTTTCCAAAGGAGCTTTTATAAGAGTAAGAGGCGTACGGATTTCATGGGTGATATAAGTAAAAAACTGAATTTTTGCATCGTACAGTTCTTTTTCTTTTTTAATTTCAAAAATCTCTCTTCTCTGGCGGTGTCTTTTTTCCAGCTTTCTCTTTTTATATTGATAAATCAAATAAATACATACTCCTATAAAACAGATATAGAATAAGTAAGCCCAGGGGGTAGCCCAAAACGGAGGAGTGATAGTAATAGGTAATGTTGCTATATTATCCTGCCAGATACCGCTACTGTTGGTTGATTTGATTTTAAATACATACCGTCCCGGAGACAGGTTTGCAAAAGTAACTTCTCTTTTTTTGTCTATCATTGTCCATTCTTTATCCACTCCTTCCAGTTTATAAGCATATTGTATAGCCCGCGGAGCGGTAAAGCTAATAGCAGAGTAAGAAAGAGTAAAGGTAGTGTGCTGTCCGTAAGGTAAGCGGATGCTTTCTCCTGTAATATAGTAATCGTTTGGAATACTGACCGGATGGATATAAAGTGGGGGAATGAAAGTATCTGTTTCAAACCGGGAGGGTGTAAAAGATAATAATCCATTGATAGTACCAAAAAAGAACTCTCCAGCCGGACTTTTGTAGGAAGAACTATAATTAAATTGTGCTTCGTGTAGTCCTTCAGTATAGGAATAAATCTGGGAAGTAAAGTCTTCCGGGTTGAACTGGATGAGTCCGTTTGCACTACTAATCCAGAAATTCTTTTTCTCATCTTCCAGTATTCTGTATAAAATATTACTCTGAAAGTTTTCTAAGGGATATATTCTTTCAAAAGAATCATCTGTTGCATTATACAGAGAGAGACCATTGATCGTTGTAATCCATATACGGTCTGCAGAATCTTCAAATACAGAGGTCATATTATTACTTCCTAAATTTTGCTGATTTTCCGGTTCTGCAAAATAACTGGTTAATTGTTCTGTTTGATTGTTATACCGATAAAGACCATGAATGGTAACTACCCATATATTCCCTTTTCTATCTTCATATATCTGCCGCACTAAAGAATGTATATTTTGCCATCTGGAAAACCTGTTTTCTGTTTCGTCAAATTCGATTACTCCATCTGAAGTGCCAATCAGGAAATTATCATTTGTGGTACGGTAAAAACATAAAATAAAATCGGTAGGAAGGTTATTTTGAGTACTTTTTACTGTATACCGTTCTACAATTTTTCCGGAAGGAATATCCATGACTTCTATTCCTTTATTATAAGTCCCAATCCAAAGTTTACTTCCTTCTGCATATAAACCATGAATATTGGTCGCAGAGAGAGGAGAGGAAGGATTATTATAAGAAAAGTTCACGAAGATTCCTGTAGAAGGAGTATATTTGTTGACTCCATTATCTTCGGTTCCGATCCATAAATTACCGTATTCATCCGGATAAATTTCACGTATTGCGTTTCCTAAAAGTCCGGGATGTGTTTTCCCCCGATATAACGACTGAAAGAGGTATAGGTTCTGGGTAGGTAACTAAGACCACCAAAAAACTACCCACCCACATACCTCCTTCCATATCTCTGGTGATACTATACACAGCATTATCTGCAATTGTATACTCGTTAGTTAGTGATTTTGTCAGATTCTGTACGGTTCGGTTTATGACATCGTAAATATAAATGCCTGATTCAGTGCCAATCCAGTAAATATTTCGGTTGTATTGTGTGATACATCTAACCTGTGTCTGGGATGCAATTTCTTCGATCTCCGAGTTATGATATCTATATAATTGGGCTCCTTCTCTGTCTGTGCCTATTAGTATTCCTATTTCCGGTATTTCACAGATGGCTGAAATATAGATGTTTTCATCATCACCTAAAACCTGTGTTTTTGAAAAAGTATCGCTCTCTTTTTGCCAGAGATAAAGACTTTTGTTATCTGAAAAAAAGGGATTCCTTTTTCTGTTAAAGCTATATTCCATCCTTCGAAATAATCTCCGGCAGGAAAATGTTTCACTGTTTTATCTTTTAAAGAAAATCTGACAATTAAATCACGCCTGGTAAACCATATATTCTGATCCTTATCTTTGATTATAGAAGAAAAATAAGGTGAATATTCATCTTCAAAAGGGATAAAATTTCGTTCAAATTTTTCTGTCTCTTTATCAAAGTAACAACTTCCGGAGCCTGTACATATCCATAATCTGCCATCTGAATCCTCAGAAATAGAATGGATACTATTACCTGGTAAAGTCTGGATATCCAACGGATGATTTTTATATACCCGGAATGTATAGCCATCAAACCGGTTTAATCCTTCTTCTGTTCCAATCCACATGTATCCTTCACTATCCTGAAAAGAACAAGGAATGGTATTATGGGATAAACCATTTTTATTTGTATAACGGCGAAAACTATATTCTTCAGCTTTTGAAGGAGTAAAAAGAATGAGAAATAAAAATAGAAAAAGGGTCTGTGTATATCTTTTCATGGGTGCCTGGAATTCATTAAAGACAAAGATAACGGATTTCAGATTTATATCAGGCTGTTTCTTTACCTTATTTTACCTTATCTTTGTCCTTGTTTTTATTTGCCTTTTGTATGAATAATGAAAAGATTATAGAAATTACAGCAGACGGAAGTCATACGCTTTTTGTACCCTCACTGAATGAACACTATCATTCGATCAATGGAGCTATACAGGAATCGGAACATGTTTTTATTGAGGCTGGGCTACGTCGGATAGTCAAAGAAAAAATACGCATTTTTGAAGTCGGCTTCGGAACAGGATTAAATGCCTGGTTAACATTACGGGAGGCAGAAAAACAGGCTAACCGGAAAATTCAATATTATGCAGTAGAAGCTTATCCACTGACTTTGGAAGAAGTAAGAAAATTAAATTACGCTTCTGAAAATTATTTTTTGAGTTTGCATGAAGCTTGCTGGGAGCAACCTGTACAGATAACTTCTTCATTTTCTATATGTAAATTATTAGGAGACTGTAATGAGATAAAAGTTCCGGGAAATATTGATCTTGTTTATTTTGATGCTTTTGCCCCTGATAAACAGCCGGAAATGTGGAATCAGGAAATTTTAATCGGCTATATGCGTCTATGAATGAAGGAGGTCTGATAACTACTTATTGTGCCAAAGGAGTGGTAAGACGTATGATGCAAACAGTCGGATTTTGTATGGAACGAATACCGGGCCCACCCGGCAAACGGGAAATGTTGCGAGGGATAAAGAC
>JAJBTP010000210.1 GCA_020860805.1 Tannerellaceae bacterium
AAGTTTAACACTCTAGAAAAAGTAAAGATTATGTTGAAGACAATTCTGTCTATTTCAGGAAAACCCGGACTATTTAAATTAGTTTCACAAGGGAAAAACATGCTGATTGTTGAATCCCTGGCTGATAAAAAAAGAATTCCGGCTTACGCCAGAGATAAAGTAATTTCACTTGGCGATATAGCTATTTATACAGTAGATAAAGAAGTGCCTTTACACGAGGTTCTGACTAATATCAAAAATAAAGAAAACAGTAAAAAAACTTCTTTAACAGTAGCTGGATCGAAACCTGAAGATTTACAGGCTTATTTAGTAGAAGTTCTTCCGGATTTTGACCGCGAACGGGTATACCCAAATGATATAAAAAAATTACTGAATTGGTATAACCTTTTAATCTCTTCAGGCATTACAGAATTTACTCCAAAAGAAGTAGAAAAGGAAGAAACTGTTGAAGAAAAAACAGAAGAATAAGAATACTTCCGATATTCATTATAAACTAAGTGGCTGTCTTACTGTAGTAAAGTAAGACAGCCACTTAATATTTTAAGTTAAGGATATCCCTTCTCAATAAGTTTATTTCTCATTTCATTTTTCAAACATCCAACATTCGAAAGCCCCTTTTAAAATAAAGGATCCGACACTTTTTCTTTCAATAAGGCCTTTTCAATTACTTCACGCACATCTTCAACATAATGAAAAGAAACTCCTTTTATATATTCTTCTTTTATTTCTTCTACATCTTTCCGATTTTCTTTACAAAGAATTATCTCTTTTATCCCTGCCCGTTTAGCTGCCAGAATCTTTTCTTTAATTCCTCCTACCGGTAATACTTTGCCCCGTAATGTTATCTCTCCGGTCATTGCCAGATTTTGCTTTACTTTTCGCTGAGTAAAAGCAGAAACAATAGAAGTCAGCATAGTTATACCAGCACTTGGCCCATCTTTTGGAATAGCTCCTTCCGGAACGTGGATATGAAGATTCCATTTTTCAAACATTTCTTCCCCTATTCCAAATTTAACCGCACGGGATCGAACATACTCCAAAGCCAGCATAGCAGATTCCTTCATTACATCTCCCAGATTACCGGTCAATGTTAATTTACATCCTTTACCTGGGCTAAGACTTGACTCAACAAAAAGAATTTCTCCTCCAACAGCTGTCCACGCCAAACCGGTTACTACACCTGCATATTCATTTCCCTGACATCTATCAGGAGAGTATAAAACAGCACCTAAATATTCTTTCAAGTCGGAAGAAGTAATAGTTGCCGGAACATATTCCTCCATAGCTATCTTACGTGCCAACTTCCGCATAACCTGAGCTATTTTTTTATCTAAATCACGGACACCACTTTCCCGGGTATAAGACGAAACAATATCCTGTAAAGCTTTTTTCTGAAATTTCACAGTTCCTTTAGAAATACCATGTGCTTCCATTTGTTTAGGGACTAAGTGACGAGCTGCAATCTGGACTTTTTCCTCCATGATATATCCACTCACTTCTATTAATTCCATCCTATCCAATAACGGCTGAGATATCGTATTCAGATTATTTGCTGTTGCAATGAACATAACTTTACTCAAATCATAGTCGATATCCAGATAGTTATCATGGAAAGCATTATTCTGTTCCGGGTCTAAAACTTCCAGTAAAGCCGATGCAGGATCTCCTTTAAAATCATTTGTTACTTTATCTATTTCGTCCAGAACAAATACAGGATTTGATGTACCGGCCTTTTGTAAATTTTGGATAATACGTCCACACATAGCTCCGATATAAGTCCGGCGATGTCCTCGTATCTCAGCCTCATCATGCAAACCTCCTAAAGAAATACGTACATATTTTCGGTTTAATGCTTCTGCTATTGACTTACCCAAAGAAGTTTTTCCTACCCCTGGAGGTCCATGTAAGCAAATAATCGGAGATTTCATATCACCTTTTAATTTCAGTACAGCCAAATGTTCTATGATACGTTCCTTTACCTTTTCCAATCCATAATGATCCCGATCAAGAACTTTCTGGGCATGATTCAAATTAAAATTATCTTTACTGTATTCATTCCAGGGGAGATTTACAATCGTTTGTACATACTGAGTCTGAATAGAAAAATCCGGAGATTGTGGGTGCAAACGTTCCAGCTTACGAATTTCCTTCTCAAATGTTTCTGAAACTTCTTTTGTCCACTTCTTTTTTGAAGCTTTTTCACGAAGTTCTTTTATTTCAAGTTCATTTATATTCCCACCTAACTCCTCCTGAATAGCCTTAATCTGTTGCTGCAGGAAATACTCTTTCTGCTGTTGGTTTATATCCTCATGTGTCTTCATCTGAATAGAATTTTTTAATTCTACCAGCTGATATTCACGATTAAGAATAAATAATAACCGATACGCACGCTCTTTTAAATCCCCGATTAATAATAACTCCTGCTTTTCACCGGCCCCATTGGGTATGTTACTACAAGAGAAATTTATCAGATACAATACACCCTTATTATTCTTTATAGAAAAAACCAAATCCCGTGGTGGTTCGGAAATAGAATTCAACATTTTAATCGTTAAATCCTTGATAGTAGATGTTAAAGCTTCAAATTCTCTATCCGTTTTTTCCGGCATTGCATCTTCAAGAATTGAAATCTCACCTTGCAAAAAAGGTTCCTGTTGATTAAGATTATTCAACTGAAAACGCTTTTTTCCCTGTAAAATAACAGTTGTTGTTCCATCCGGCATCTCTAATACCCGGACAATATCTGCCACTACACCCACTGAATAAAGATCATCCATACCGGGATCTTCTACATTCATTTCTTTTTGGCAGACAACCCCTATTAAAGCTTTCTTTTTAACAGCTTCTTTTACTAATCGCATAGACTTAGGACGTCCTACAATAACAGGCATAGCCACACCCGGGAAAAGAACCATATTCCGTAAAGGTAATATAGGCAATACAGTACCTACTGATTCTATACCTTCCGTGAAATCTTCATCAACATCACAATCAGTAAGAATAGGCATTACAATACCTAAATTATCTTCCAGGTCATCAAAAGAATCCTGCTCAAATATTCTTGTTTTACTTTTCATACGATCAAAATTTAATTGGCCGGTGTAGAACTCGTTCTTATTTGCATGTTCTGCATATCGGGTTAATCACCAAACATATTGCCTTTACAATTAATGTGCCAAAGTTACTTCTTTTTACTGAATCTTTAGAATAAATCGAGGCTGAATCCCCTCTTATAACACTTATAT
>JAJBTP010000411.1 GCA_020860805.1 Tannerellaceae bacterium
AGCCTTATTATCAGTAAAATAGTAGATATTAAAAATCTTCCGAACACTCGTGATTAAAAATCCCCTTCAACCAGAAGATGTGTGTAAAGAGTAGCTCAAGAGGGGAAAAATACTACGGTTTTGACTGATATGAAATCCGTACAGGTAGGATTTGGTTTCCATGCGGGGAAGTTTTGGATTCCGCACGGAAAGGGGGTGGATTTAGCACGGAAAATACCCCTTTTTACAGCGGTTTTGAAAACTTTTCCGTGCGGAATTTAAAACCTCGTTTTCCCGAATTGAATTATTCTTTTTTGGGGTAATTAGGACTATAAAGCATGGTTTCGGTACGGGTCATTAATTCACCATTCCAGACGAATTCTTCCCCGCGTTCCTTTAAGTGTTCAACCATTTCCTGCCTCATTTCTTTCAGTATCTTTTTGTAGCTGGTATTTAATGCCAAATCTTTTTCCTCTCCCGGGTCTTTGGTTAAATCAAATAATTGTTCCTGGCCTGTACGGAAAAACCAGATATATTTTATTTTTCCGTCTGTTAGTGCACACCAATAGTTTTCAGGTGTATAGCTGGTGGCATGTTCCAGGTCAATGTATTTCCGCCAATTGGGCTGGGGGTAGTAACCAGTTTCAGGAGTGAACTACCACTCATTTCTTCCGGTATTTTTCCTCCTGCCAGGTCTATAAAGGTGGGAAGGAAATCGCGTAATTCAACCGGTTGTTCAAGGGTAGAACCGTTAGGTATAATTTTGGAAACCGAAGCAGGCCATTTTATAATATAAGGGATTTTAGTGGAACCTTCGTAGGCATAGGTTTTCCGCCAGTGATGATGGTCGCCAAGCATATCACCGTGGTCGGCTGTGAAACAAATAATAGCATTTTCATACATTCCTTTTTCTTTAAGCGTTTGGATTATTTCTCCAATCTGGTCATCTATAAAAGTAATGTTTGCATAATAATGCCGGCGGGAGTTAATAGCATATTCGTCTCCGAGGTTGGCGAACGCAGCATCTTTTTTTACTTCGTCCGGGGTTTTCCTTTCGCCATACTTCTCACACCAATCGCCTATAAAAGGGGCCGGAACAGGTTTGTTTTTGTACATATCCAGATACCGCTGGGGTGGGTCGTAAGGACTATGCGGCCGGGCGAAAGATACTTTCAGAAAGAGTGGTTTTTCACTCTCATAATTACGGATTAATTCACAGGCTGTTTGCCCTGTCCAGGTAGTAGGGTGTAGTTTTTCTTCCAACCGGTATATGCCGGCTGCATGTTCATTCCACCCGATACCGGTTTCATCGGGATTTTTATCCGGGCCATGTAACTGGAACCAGAGGCGGTAATCACTGATAAAATCAGGACTTTCACTACGCCCGCTTTCATCCAGCAAAGTGGCATGGAAACCATGTAATGCTTTTTGGGGATGCCAGTGCATTTTCCCGATTCCAAAGGTATAATATCCCAGGTCTTTTGGCATTTGGGGCATTTCATACGGATATTTTCCGGCTACTTTTCCGTACCCTAACAGCCCATGTTTCCAGGGTGACATGCCGGTTAATAATCCGGCGCGTGCAGGGGTACTGCTGGGGGTAGAGGAATAACCGTTTACAAAGAGGGTTCCTTCTTTCGCCAGCCGGTCCAGGTGGGGAGTCAGAACGGATGGATTGTCCATACACCCTAACGCATCTCCCCGGTGCTGGTCGGTCATAATAAAGATAATATGAGGCTTTTCACCGGGAGGTACTTTTTTTACTCCGGTTCCGTCTGTTGTTGACTGAATGGGAGCAGGGCTGTTGGTGGCAAATGTGTATCCGTTCAGCCCGGCACCCATTATCAGTGAGTTTCTGATAAAATCCCGACGTTTCATTTTTTTCGTAGTATTCTGTTTAGATAATAAGATTGAATATTGTGAGTTTTGAGTTTTTACTGCAGGGCTTCCACTTCTTCGGTACGGATGGGTATTTTTTACCCAACAGCCGTGAACCGGTACCGGTAATCAGGTAATCTTCTTCATTCCGGATGCCGCTGAAGTCTTTATAGGTAATTACTTTTTCATAATTGATGAATTCGGAAAATTTATTCTGGCTTTTCCACGGGTCAATCAATTCCGGTGTAAAATAGATACCCGGTTTAATGGTCAGTACAAATCCGGGTTCGAGCATACGGCCTAACCGTAAGGATTTTCTACCGAATTGTGTACTTTTGGGACGTCCGTCACACCCTACATATATCTCTCCAAGATTTTCCATATCGTGTACATCCAATCCCATCATATGGCCTAAACCGTGAGGCATGAATAAAGCATGTGCTCCTGCCTGTACCGCTTCGGCCGGATCGCCTTTGGCAAATCCCATTTGCTTCATCCCGTCCATGATTACTTCACAGACTTTATCATATACGGATTCGAAGGTAATACCGGGCCGCAGGGCTGCTACAGCTGTTTCACGGGCTGTTACAGCTATATCATAGATATCTTTCTGACGGGTTGTATAAGTGGAGTCGGCCGGGATGGTAGATGACATATCTCCGGCATATCCCATTTCTGTTTCCGCTCCGGCATCCAACAGTAGCATATCTCCGCTTTTTATCATGTTGCCATGATAATGATTATGCAGGGTTTGCCCGTTAATAGTGGCTATTACCGGGAAAGATAACTGGTAATTGTTTGCCTGTGCCACTTCGGTTACGGCTGCTGCGACTTCGCTTTCCCGGATACCCGGACGTACCATCCGCATAGCTGTCAGGTGCATATCTGCAGTTACGATACAGGCTTTTTCAATTTCTGCTATTTCTTCTTCTGTTTTATAATTCCGCTGGTTTACTACTCCCATAATAAAGGGTACGGAAGGTTGCTCAGTACCGGGAATGACCTGTAATCACTGAAAAAGTTTTATCTGATGTTCAGCCCGGTAAGGCGGCAGATAATGAATGGCCTGTTTTTGTGCCTGTGCATTTTTTAGATACGCTGCGATATCAGCAGAGGGACGTATGTCCTGAATGCCTACCCGTTCGCTTTTTTCCTGTAAAGTAGGTTGTGTACCCATCCATACAATGGAATCAATGGTCAGTTCATCACCAAAAATAATCTCTCTGTTATTATCTATATCAATGATGGCATGTAAACCTGCATAGGCAAGGCCAAAGAAATAGAGGAAGGTTGAATCCTGGCGGTAATGATAGGTATCATCTGCATAATTCATTCCGGATTCGTCGTTACCGATAAATAATAAAAGTCCCGAACCCAAAGTGTTTTT
>JAJBTP010000585.1 GCA_020860805.1 Tannerellaceae bacterium
GTAAAGAAAAACTCTGAAAGCAAAATCTTTATAATATCTCTCTTCTCGTATTTATACATTTCTTCTGAATTTAATTAATATAATAGTTTTTGAGTGAATACATTAATATTTTATCTTTATAATACACAATCTGCATTTAGGGGTGTTTCGAAGAAAAAATGTTGGGTGCTATTCGGTGGACTGATATTTTTACGGTTATAAAAGACGTTGAATCAGTTGGTTGAAAAATGGGTTCCGTTCCCTCTCTTTTTTTATTTATCAATGTTGCAGATTATACTGCGGAGAATAGCCGAAAGATAGGAAATGACTCTCTGTGTAAGCGGTGGATTTTGATTTTTTAATGCCTTTTTCCCATCCTTTTCCTTGCTGGGATTGTTTTCTTGAAAAAAGAAAGATGTTATGATTTTACTGGAACCTTTTCATACGGATGCTCTGGATTTAAAGAACAGGGTAGTGATGGCGCCTATGACACGGACACGGGCGGATAATGCGGAGTTGGCAGCTACCGGCCTGATTGCGGAATATTACGGGCAACGGGCTTCGGCGGGACTGATTATTACCGAAGGAACACATGTGAGCCGGATGGTCAGAGGGGCTATTCGTGTGCCGGGCATTTATACACCGCAGCAGATTGAGGGTTGGAGGAAGTCGACCACCGCAGTACATGCGAAAGGAGGTAAAATATTTGCCCAGATTTGGCATGAGGGCCGGTTGAGCCTTCCTGGAGGTATTGGACGGACATTTGCCGATGGCTCCTTCGGCGATTAATCCGGGTACGAAGGTGTTTTCGCCGGAGGGTGAGTTTACCCTTACCACTACGCCCCACGCTATGACAATAGAGGAAGTGAAGCTGACCGTACAGGATTTTGCACAGGCGGCTGCCAATGCGTTACAGGCGGGGTTTGATGGAGTGGAAATTCATGCGGCAAATGGATATCTATTCCACCAGTTTTTTATGAAATGTTCCAATACCCGTACGGATGAATATGGGGGGGAGTATTGAGAACCGCTGCCGTTTCCTGTTTGAGGTACTGGAAGCTATCCGGGCAAAGATTGATGTAAAGAAAGTGGGCATCCGTTTATCGCCTATACTGGATAAGGTGCAGGGCATTGTGCAGGATGATGAGACAGAGGAACTGTTTACCTATATGATAGGAAAATTAAATGATTACCCGCTGGCCTACGTGCATTTGTCGGGCGTTACAGGTGATATGGCGGCTGACCCGTTGAAACAGGTCTTGGATGGTGCCCGTTATTACCGGGAGATTTATAAAGGTACGCTGATGATTAATAAAGGGTTCACACGGGATACGGCGAATCAGGCGATTGAAGAGGGGATTGCCGATTTGGTTTCCTTTGGTGTTCCCTATATCGGTAATCCCGATTTAGTAGAACGTTTCGCGGCAAACGCCCCGTTGAATGAATGCGACCGGGATACGTTTTATAGTACCGGGCCAAAAGGATATACCGATTATCCTTTTTATAAAGAAGATAAAGAGTAGAAACAGATAAAAAGAGAATAAGATGGATGACGCAGCAAAAAGAGTCAAAGAGACAGTAGATAAGATGCCCGGCCATGAATTATATGGGTATGGCGATGCCGGTGTACTGACCGACGAAGCCCACAAAAAGGCTTGTCAGCTTGAAAAAGAAGCCAAAGACAAGGAAGTCAAAAAGGATAAGAAGTAGGGGTCCTGTAAAGCTCCCTTTTGCTGGCACAGATATTTATCCGTGCCCAATTTAACAGGAGATAAACAGACACAGATAAATATCTGCGCCAGCAGGTTGATAAATAATCGGAAGGAAGGTAAGGATATCCCGTTTTCGATCGTATCTTTGCTAAATAACGAGGTGAAATCTGTTCTATCTGATTTGTAGAAGTATATTATTAATTATGGAGGATAGAAACAGGTTGGCGTTACTTTTCCGTATAATTTTAAAGTTGGTAGATGGGAACAATCAAACCCTTAGTTGATAAAGAGTATCTGTTATTTAAAACGGAAGGTAAAGGAGGATGGACATTTGCTGAAATTCCAGAGATATCTATGCCTAAGACTTCTTTTGGGATGCTCAAGGTGAAAGGCAGGATAGACAGTTATGAATTTTCAGGTACACATCTGATGCCAATAGGTAACGGGCATGTAGGATTGGCTATAAAATCTGACGTACGAAAAAAAATAAAAAAACAGGCTGGTGATATAGTGCATATTACCCTATATGAGGATAAGGATCCCTTTATCATTCCTGAAGAGCTGCTTCTGTGTATGGAATATGAAGAAGGAATAGTAGATAAGTTTGACGCCTATAGTACCACTCAGAAAAAAAGGTTTATAAATTGGATATACTCTGCAAAAACTGAGCAAACGAAAGCCGACCGTATTGCTAAAGCAATAATCATGATACAAAAAGGTGAGAAACCGGATGGTAAAGGAGAAAATCCGTAATTTCCCCTTACTTAATCTTCATACCCTTTAAATGTTCTTTTCGTTCGGGAGCTAACCGGTAGCTTTCGCGGGCTTTTTGGATGGCTTTGTTGTGTACAAATCTGGTAAAGACTTTTTGTTCCAGGTAGGGAAGGGTCTTGTCGTAAAATTTGATAAGGCCGACACTCAGTGCCCAGGCTATACCCATATCTACATAATATTGCCCCTGTGGCACTTCGGACAGATGCTTGAGGGTAGTATCTATACGGGTTTCATCCATACAATTATCCATCAGGAAGATAACAAAGGCGCGTTTGGTGAATTCTCCTTCATGGGTTTTAAGGGGTAGGAAATGGGTTAGTAGTTCATCCGGATATTTCTTAAAGAGTTTCGGAAATGAGATGAGACAGTCTACATGTGCCCAATTGTCAAACCGGAGGATTAACGGGTCTAAATACCGGAAAAATATTTCCGGTGCCAAGTTTTTGATTTGTCCCAGTACCAATCCGTAGAGCATGATATGTTCGTAGGTAGTATATTCAGCATTCTTTAGATAATATTCTATATCCGGATCTGCTGCCAGTTCTTTTGCCAGTTTTTTTAGTGCCGGCATACGGATACCCAATATCTTATAGTTGGTAGGAATCAGTTTTTCGTTAAACGCTTTATAATCGCTTTCTGCCAGGGCATGAAGTTTTTGGGTAATTTGTTTGTTCATCTTATTGAATTTTATCTGATAAAGCGTAAAGATACAATTTATTCATGATTCTGTGTATAGGACAAAAAAACAGGAAATGTTACTCCAATTATATATTC
>JAJBTP010000066.1 GCA_020860805.1 Tannerellaceae bacterium
TAATATATCTTTCCTTAAAAATAAAATTACCCAATTAGGTGTAAATAATGAAGATAAACTGGTTAATCCTGATTTTTTAGGACAAAATGTCATCTTACGTGTTGGTGAGTCGGTGGGTTCTTTCTGGGGATATAAATGTCTGGGAACATGGGGAACACATGAAGCAGAAGAAGCAGCGAAGTGTGGTTTGCTCCCGGGAGACCTGAAGCATGAAGATGTGAATAAGGATGGTGCTATTAATGATGATGATAAACAAATTATCGGAAAAGGAACACCGGATTTTTATGGCTCTTTCAGCAATTATGTGCAATATAAGAATTTTGATTTCGGACTGGAATTGCAGTATTCGGTAGGGGCAGATGTATTGAATAATACCAATCACTCCCTGGAAGACCGTACCAGTATGGTGAATTCAAAATCAACCGTACTGGGTGCCTGGACAGAAACAAATCAGGATACGTATATTACCCAGACCCGTTTGTATGGTGCAGGCTATACTACATTGATAGATTCTCATAAAGTAGAAAATGGATCTTTTTTACGGGGAAAAAATATCTCCATAGGATATAGTTTGCCTGAGCAGGTAATTGGTAAAATCGGATTGACCAAACTGCGGGTTTCTTTCTCTGCACAAAACTTCTTCCTGATACCGGGCTATAGCGGATATGATCCGGAAGTAACAACCTTTGATAGTGGTGACGGAGCTTTCCCTCAAAATATTCAGTTCTTTGATTATCCGAAAGCGAGAAGTTTCACTTTTGGTTTGAATGCCAGTTTCTGATATAAACATTAATAATGTAAAATTTGTATCCTTATGAAATTAAAGAATATTATTATAGCAGGAGCCTGTTCTTTATTGTTACTTGGAAATAGTGCCTGTTCGGATTTCCTGGAAGAAAATCCAAAAACAGATTTTTCAGAAAAGAACTATTTTGTAACAGTCAATCAGGCACAAAAAGCGATAGATGGTGCATACGAAAGACTCCGTGCATTGCAGAATTATGACGGATATGATGAAGGCCCATGGGTAACACTTGATTTATTGTGTGGACATGCAACCACGCTGGGACAAAGTACTTATAACAATTTGTATATTCGTCATCAGGCGGCGGCTAATAATACCAGTTTCAAATCTATCTGGCAAGGATTCTATGAAGGAATAGCCACCTGCAATTTATGTGTGGAAGGTATTTCTGATATGGATGCTTCGGATTCAGTCAAGAAAGGGTTATTAGGCGAAGTACGTGCATTGCGTGCTCTGTATTATTTTTACCTGGTACGTTTGTATGGAGATATTCCACTTATACTTGAGCCTGTTACCGCAACTTCGGCGTCTTTGTATCCGGAACGGGATAGTCAGGAATCGGTATTTAAGGCAATTGTGGAAGATTTGAAATACGCAGAAACGGCAGGTCTGTCAGCTACCAATACTTCCGGACGTGTTTCTATCGGTTTTGTAAAAACGTTACTGGCAGATGTTTATTTATATATGGCTGGTTATCCACTGAGTAAAGGAAAAGAATATTATGAACTTTCTTATAAAAAAGCCAAAGAAGTATTGGATAACTCCTATTGTGTAGCACCTAATAATCCTTCTTACAATGCTGCTCAGGCAAATGCAGCCTGGTATTCTTTGTTTGATGATTATGAGAAATTACACGACGATGAGAATAAAAACCGGGGTGAATTAATTTTCCAGATTCAATACAAAGAAGGTATTGAAACCAATCAGATAGCCTGTATGACCATTCCGACGAATAGGAGAGTGACCCGATATAGTGTTGAATTTGGTGCGTTAATGCCTACCTGGGAATTTTATAATTCCTATGAACCCGGAGATAAACGAACCCGGGAGAAGGAGTTTTTCTTTACCAAAGATGGTCTGGCAGAGGATAAAAGTCAGATTATAGAATTCGGACAACCTTCTCTGTATAAATATTATGATAAAGAAGGAGCAGAAGAAACGGGTATCTGTGATATTAATTTTACCCTTTATCGCTTACCGGAAGTTATGTTTATCTATGCGGAAGCTTATACCGAGGCAACCGGTACGCCCGACCAAATGTCATATGATATGGTGAATGCCATTCGTGAACGTGCAGAGTTAGCCCCTCTCGCATCTTTGAGCAAAGAGGATTTTATGCAGGCACTCCGTAAGGAACGTGCACATGAATTGTGTTTTGAGAATAAAGATTATTTTGATATTCAACGTACCCGTTTGGCATACAATGTAGTAGCTGATAGCTTTATGACCTATACTTCTTTTGCTAATGAAAATGGTGTGACGTTTAGTGAAAAGTATCTGTTGTGGCCAATCCCTTCTACGGAGGTGGATGCTAATCCAAAACTGGCACCCAATAATCCGGGATGGTGATTACGATTTATTAATCAGGGGCTGTCTAACCGGACAGCCCTTGTTATTTTATGCTACCTAAAGGATTATTTTTTCAGGAAACAGGTTTTTAGTACAATACTACTACCGTCTATTTTACAATCTACTTCTTCCGGATTTTCGGTCAGACGAATACTTTTTACTTTTGTACCCCGTTTGATGACCATAGAAGATCCTTTTACTTTTAAATCTTTTATAACAGTAACACTGTCTCCATCTTCCAGTATTGCACCGTTGCTGTCTTTGGCAACTGTATCGTCAACTCCCGCTTCTCCATCCAACCATTCGTGACTACAATCCGGACATACATTCATGGTTCCGTCAAAATAGGTGTTGTCCATCTGGCAAACCGGACAATTCGAAATTTCACTCATATTCGTTTGTTTTTATTTGAAGCCGCAAAGATACAGGTTTTCTTTTTATTCCCAGGGTAGTAGTTTAACCTTTTCCTCTATTTCGTTAACCCACGGACCATATAGCCACTCATTTAGTTCTTTACCTATATCCATATTTTTGGTTAGTGCTAACTGGTAATAGAAGCTTGTAAAGAATTCTCTGTCTTCTGTACCATATAGATGATCTCCTATTTTAGCTAAACTACTATGGATAGTATGAATGAGTAAAGTACTATCATTGTTATTCCAGAAAATATCTATATCGTTATTAATGATTTTTTCCAGTTCTTTTCTTTGCCGCTCTTTTATTACACCGGCTTCTTTCATTATTTGCAGATAATCAATACTAATTTTAGCTAATTGGTGCAGAGGTAGGGGAGCCTGTTCGGTTTTTATAGAATACCATTCAATTAATAGAGGAGTTATATCCATTTGTAAGAGAGTACTTATAT
>JAJBTP010000261.1 GCA_020860805.1 Tannerellaceae bacterium
GATTAATAACTTCTGATAGGTAATACCCCTATTAACCAGCTACTTTTGGATACAAATTCAGAAATAAGGTTGGTATCTTCATAGAAATTTACATAATAGGCCGCCCAGCCCTGTTCTCCGTTTGCCTCACTGGAGGTCCAGTAGTTGTTTGGCGGAATGTTAACTCCTTTTTCTTCCAACAGGCTTTTTACATAAAATAACTGGATTAACTCTTCCCGGGAAGGCAGGAACCAATCCGTATAGGTAAGTTCGTTTTCCGTAATACTATGTTCTGCACATAATTCTGCCGCAATCTTTGTATCCGTCCATTCCGGCCACCCATAGTCACGGCGTAGCTGGGCCATTTTAGTAACACTATTTTGTGTATTTTCGTAGCCACTCCCCATGGCCTCACTGGTACCGAATGCATTTTCAGGGGCCACCTCCGGACCAAACGGTTCTGTTGGTGTACCTATAGAGGTCATATTTACAATATATCCATGCGCTTTGGTTGCATCTACCCAGAATACAACTCCTCCGCCAATCCGGTCCCCTACATTGGTTTCAATAGTAATAGTACCCAGATTGGTACGGCGGTCACCCCGTACGATTACAATAGAGTTCACTCCGTATACACCTTGTGGTAAAGTAAACTTTATACCATCGCTGGCCAGTGTGGCTGGAATATCATATTCTTTTTGCTCCGGATAAAAAGAGGCATATAACTTAACCATATCCCCGTTTGCAAATCCTTTTCCTGCAATATAGACCTCTCCAAGCTGCTGAATATTTCCGGCCGGTAGTTCTATATCTGTAATAGGTACCACTAAAGGTATATGTAACGTACCCGGTAAAGTTGTTTGTTTTCCGGAACGTTCAATAAGTACAGCATATTCGCCTCCGGCTTCTATGGGAACTAAGAACCGGAGATAACTGTCCGTTACTTCCCGGACTTCAGCCTCCTGGGTAGAGATTTCATTCTTTAGATATAATTTATCTTCTTTTGAGAAACCTAACCCGTTAATCTGGGTTATCTGCCCCGGCATAATGTCATTTTCTGACGGATATTGGATATCTTTTAAAATAGGTGCTACCGGTTCAGGTATATGTTCGTCGTCATCACAGGCTGTGGAACCAACCAGGAACAAGACAGCTACCAGGTATATCCAGGTTTGTTTATACATACGTATCATAATTCTGTAGATTTAAAGGTTTAAAATCAGATGTTATTAGCGTTTTCCAGAAGGAAGTTATTCACTTCTTCCAGTTGAGGGATAGAAGATTGAGCTCCCGGACGTGTTACAGCTATAGCTGCAGCTGCATTCGAGAACCGTAGAGTGTCATAATCAATTTTCTTTTTTGCACATATCACAGAAAGGGCTCCACAAAAAGTATCACCGGCTGCAACTGTGTCGACAGCCTGTACCCTGAATGCCGGTACATGGATTTCTTCTTCGTTATTTTTCAGATATACCCCTTCTTTGCCCAGGGTAATTACTACATTCCGGGCACCTGCCTTTAAAAGGGTACCGGCAGTTTCGTTCAGGTTCTCGTTCCGGTAATCCATGCCGGAAATGAATGCTGCCTCTAATTCGTTGACAACCAGAATGTCAATTGCTTTCATTAACTCCGAATCAATCCTGCATGCAGGGGCAGGGTTGAATAGTACTTTCTTTCCCATCCGGGATGCTGTGAGGGCTATCTGCCGGATGGTTTCGTAAGGAATTTCAGCCTGCATAACTATTATGTCAGCCTCTTTCAGTAAATCTTTTAAATTAATCAGATATTCCGGTAATAACGAACCGTTTGCGCCCGGTGCCACTGCAATATAATTTTCACCGCTATCCGCTACAAAAATGAGCGCAGTTCCGGTTGGATGGTCTTTATCAACCAAGGATATAATCGGTAATAATTCCTTCTTCTCTGAAATGTTCTTTCAACAGTCCGGCATACATATCGTTGCCCAGGGAAGTAATAAAAGTAACCTCTCCTCCTAACCGTGCTGCTGCAACAGCCTGGTTAGCTCCTTTACCTCCGAGCGTCTGTAAAAACCGTGCTTTCCCTATGGTTTCGCCGGGAGCAGGTAAATGACTCACCTGAGCTACCATATCAATATTGGAACTCCCTACTACTATTATTTTCATACGATTACTTTTTAAGATTAATTGCTAACTACTGTTTTTCATTTTTCCTCCCAACAGATTTCTGTTCTGTAGGGAATGGCACTTTGTGCTCCGATGCGGGTGACGGCTATAGAGGCAGCAGCATTTGCAAACGCAACGGATTCGGTCAGGGTATGACCTTCAGACAGGTAAACACTTACTGCACCGCAGAAAACATCTCCGGCGCCGGTGGTATCTATAGCCTCAACTTCTTTAGGAGGTGCCAACGTATAGGTTTCTCCTTCTTTTATATAAGCTCCTTCTTTTCCTAATGTGATTACTATATTTTCAATCCCTTTTGTGCTGATTGCATCAGCTGCTCTGCGGGCACTTTTTTCATCTGTAACTTTAATTCCTGATAACATTTCTGTTTCTATGCGGTTAGGCAGGATTGCATGGACTTTTTCAAGAAGCCGGTTACTGAGTGAGTAAGCTGGGGCGGGATTTAGTATAACTTTTTTCCGTTTTCATAGGCTATTGTGGTTGCATATTCAACCATTTCAAGAGGAACTTCAAGCTGCATAAGAACAATATCTGCCTGCAATATTTTGTCTTTGGCTTTATCAATGTTTTCGGGAGATAGAGACAGATTAGCTCCTGAAGCTACGATAATACAATTTTCACCAAAAGAATCAACAGATATCAGCGCTACTCCCGAAGGATTTTTCTGGTCGGTACATACAAATTCAGTATTAATATTTTCCAATTTGTATATTTCCAACGCCTGCAGGTCAAACAAGTCATATCCTATTTTGGAAACAAAAGTAACTTCTGCTCCCAAACGTGCCGCCGCAATTGCCTGATTGGCACCCTTTCCGCCGGGGTTCATATAAAAGGTTCCTCCTAATATAGTTTCTCCCGGAACAGGCAGGCGGTTTGCTTTTACTACCATATCGGTGTTACAGCTGCCAATCACGACAATGCGGGGTCTACGTATGTGCTGAGTGTTTTCCATAGTATAGATATTCTATAATGCAAATGAATAAATAATAGTGTGCTGTTTTCTACATTTTACCTCTTGTTTGTATAAACTCAAACAGGTGTATTTTTAGAAGAAATAAGGATTTAGAGTTTTATTCATTCAATCAGTTTTCCTT
>JAJBTP010000028.1 GCA_020860805.1 Tannerellaceae bacterium
ATTGTTAGGCATGCCTGCTGTTATCAGCCTGTATACGTGAAAATATGGACGATTGCGGCCCGGAAATCCGTTTGATATTTACTCATGATCACAGTATCCCTGAATTTGATACCTTGATTGGGAATGATGTCCATCTTCAGGTGTTCCGGAATGGATGTATTGTTAAGAACGGAAGTTGTGCCGTATGAAACAATTAAAGGAGGACAGGAGTATGTAATCAGCGACTATAGTTCCGGCACATACCGGATGGTGGCATGGGCTGTTCCGGCCGGTGCGCCCTATGGTTCCGAAATACCGGTAGTTACTATAGGTGAGTCTTATCATGAGGTGGCTTTAGGTTTATCCCGGATGACTACCAATACATCGTATTATCAACCTATGGGGGAGATTTTTCTTGGTGAATCAATGATAACCATAGATACGGATGAAAGTTCCCGCCATGAAATTTCCTTGGTAACCTGTATCTGTAAAGTCTATTTTACTCTTCACAGAGCTCATCTGTTGGGGGAGACAAAAGCGGTGGATGATGAAACATGGATTATTCTGGATGGAACACGTACTGAGATGATGGCTGACCGTAGTTGTGGGGGAGAACCTACTTCTGTTTATCAGGCATTGAGTTATCAGACAGAGGAACAAACCTTATTTTCAGGAGTAATGGGAGTATTACCGGCTGAAGAGGAGGAATATCTGAAAGTAACTATGTATAAATCGGGTGAGGAAATCTGTAGAGTTGAAACACAGGAAGTAGCATTAGCCGGAGATGAAATATGGATTGAGGCTACTCTTGGTGTAGATGTTGCAGTGTATGTAAACGGATGGAGAGTGAAGAATGTAAAAGTTGACTTTTCCGATGTATACAAACCTAAAGAATAAAATGATAAC
Organism: Tannerellaceae bacterium; assembly: GCA_020860805.1. Classification (GTDB taxonomy): domain Bacteria; phylum Bacteroidota; class Bacteroidia; order Bacteroidales; family Tannerellaceae; genus UBA4116. Next base: position 886 of record JAJBTP010000028.1, read on the forward strand.
AGTTAAATATTATACAGAAAGAGAATTATGACCGGAATCTTACGATATATATATATATATATATCCTTACAGGACTTATTCTGTTATTGAATGTGTCGTGTAGTGATAATGAGAAGTTACAATCCGGAGATGACACAGGGAACGTCAAAGAGGAGGAAGTGGAGTTTATTCTTGCAGCTTCTCCCTGGCCTTATAGTACAAGGACCATTCCCGGTAGTATTTCCGAACGAACTGTCCGGGAGCTGGATATACTGGTTGTGAAAGATGGTTTGTATCAATACAGAAGGGAAGCTGTTCCTGCAACAGATAGTTATCGCACAACCTTGATGGTGGATGAAGGATTGACGCTTTATTTTATAGTAAACAGTCGTGCTTTGCTGGAAAGTTGTACCGAACTGGTCAAGGATAATCGTTGGGAAGAAGATATACGCCCGGCACTGATTATGGCTGATCCGGAAGGATTAGTGGGTCCTGATGTTTTACCTATGTGGGCAGTGAAAGAAAATGTAACCATTGTAGAAGGAGAAATTAATCAGTTGGAGGATATCCATCTGTTACGTTCCGTAGCATCGGTAGATGTTTATAATTTAGTAGAAGATGCGTCTGTATTTACATTGCGGGAAGCATATCTTTATTTTGTCCCGGATAAAGGATATCTGGCACCATCGGATACGAATTATGATGCAGACGAACAGGATGTATTGGCTCCGCAATCTCCTGCAGATATGCAGAATTATGCAACTCCGGTAATGACGGATAATGTACTCAATGAGGCTATTTTGTACCAGCTATACCTGTATGAAAATGATGCAGTAAGCGGACAGAAAGGAACTAAACGGTATAGCCGTGTAGTAAATAGGGGGGGAGTTATGATAAGGGACCCACTACCTATTATCCGGTAGATTTGCTGGATGATGATTTAAAAACCATCCTGCCGGCAACCCGTAACTACAAGTATGCAATTGCAATCAGCCCTGTTAAGACTCCCGGTTATCCGGACCCGGATACAGCATCCGAATCGGCAGATGCACGGATTGAATATGAGGTAATTGAATGGAATCAGAAAGATGAAAGAGAATTGGTTTTTGATGGTCCGTTTTACATCTCTATAGAGAGCAAAAAGGTGTATCTGTATAAACCGGAAGGTTCAAGCGATGATTTGGAAATGACTACCAACATAGCGACAGAAGATTTGAACATCGAATTTATGGATTCACACAATGGTACACCTAACGCTTCTGCCGATGGTTATACAATCTGGAATGACCGCTTTAAAGTGGAACTGGTATTTGATACAAATAACAAGATTAAAGCCGTTCGTTTTACAGCTTTACAGCCATATGATGTAACAGGTAGTTCTTCCAACCTGGATGCGATACGCATCTATTCCAAACGTGTAACAGTTGAAATTGATATAGAGCAACTCAACGAGTCGCCTGATCAATGGATTGACGGTGGCAATATTGAGATAGATATTGAGGATAAATAACTATTATTGATTGTATAAAGCAAACAGCCTGATAGAACAGAGTTAATTCTTTCTTTCAGGCTGTTTTTTTGTTTCCTATACTTATAAACTATACAAGTGATCTTATAAAATAGTTGTGTAAGACGATCATTGTAAGACTTCATCAAAAGTGTTACCCTGGCTGATATCCCCTGTGCGGTAGCCTTTATAAAACCAATCGTGGCGTTGCTGGGAGGTCCCGTGGGTGAAAGAGTCCGGTACTACATATCCCTGGCCTTGTTCCTGTAGCCGGTCGTCTCCGATAGCTGTTGCTGCATTTAATGCTTCTTCTATGTCTCCCGGTTGGAGACTCTGGAACAATTTTTGAGTTTGGTTAGCCCATACACCGGCATAAAAATCGGCCTGTAATTCCAGAGCTACTGATAACCGGTTGGCATTTTTTTTGATTCGTTTGGACCATCAATGTATGTGCCTGATCTAGTGTGCCTAATAATTTCTGTACGTGGTGTCCTACTTCATGCGCAATGACATAGGCATAAGCAAAATCCCCGCCCGCACGGAATTGTGTTTCCATCTGTTTAAAAAAGGAGAGGTCAACATATATTTTTTCATCTTCCGAACAATAAAAAGGTCCGGTAGCCCGCTGGGCAGTACCGCAGGCAGAAGTCGTATAGCCTGTAAAAAGTACGAGTGTCGGTTTCCGGTAGGTTTTCCCTATTTGCCTGAATACATTCGTCCAGACATCTTCTGTATCAGCAAGAACAACAGATGCAAATTGTGCCAGCGAGTCTTCGTGTGCCGTGGGGGTATAGGTTTGCTGATAACCCGGATTAACACTTTGTTCTCCTTCCAATACCCCTAATAATTGTAACGGT
>JAJBTP010000388.1 GCA_020860805.1 Tannerellaceae bacterium
ATTATGGTAGGTTCGAAATTAATGAACAGGAAAATAGTTTATCAGATTTTAGTGATTTGGATCCGGAGACGAGGGCACTCCTGGATATCCTTATAGGAACCGATAGACCCACTTATATTAATTCAGTAATATCCTCACGAATCGTACCGTCTAACGGAGCAACCATGCTCCTGATAGTAGATGGTCAGCAAGAACCATGGGATATTGCTATTATTGATGCAGAAACCCAGGAGGAGTATGACACATATCCCGGAATAGGAGTCGGAATCAATGTTTCGCCTATTTTTCAGCCGCTTTTCGGAGAAGATATGACTAAACAAACCGCTAAAGTATATCAGATAGTCATAAAAAGACAGAGTCGCCCGAATGAAGATTGGGCACACCTTGATTTCTATGTGCAAAGAAGTCTTTACTTCGATATTGAGTTTGAGAAGCTGGATAGTTACTATTACCATTTGCCGGCTGAAGGAAAAGAATTTGGCCTTCAGGAGGTTAAAGGTAATTACCCCTATGAAGATAATTATCTCTACCTGCGGTTTATTGACCTGGATAATAACGAAACTCTCAAGGAAATAGATTACAATAAACATGTATATGCTACCTGGGAAAATGCACTTGCTGAGAAGGCGTACATCGAATCGCAGGGAGGTGTATATGATTGGGATGCCAATTGTACGGTACCGGAAGATTATTTTAAAATTATAATAGGAGATAATTCAGATAATGACACCAGAAAAATAGATATCCAATATACGCTGGATAAAAACACGCCGGAATGGAAAACATTCCAAAAAATTACGCAGGCAGGTGGTAGTACTCAATCCACCTATGTACATCTTACAGACTGGCGGGTCGAATCGGCAGTAAACAATGTGGTAAATGCCTATGGAAGCACTGTAATTGTCAGCTTATCAGGAGAATATAACGAAATACCTGTCCGGGTATATGGACATACGTCCGACTCTCAGGAAGTAATACTTAGTGAAGGTGTTGTTAAAAAAGGAGTATTTAATACAGGAGGAGCTACAGGTCTTGCTACCGGATTTGAAGGTTCTGTTGCCTTAGAAGTTCCTGCCTATGAAGAAAATGGGTGGCCTTATAATCTACTCACACGCTACATTAGTTATCATTATTCTCAACGCCATGTACAGGCCTATGTGAATGGTGAATGGGTAAGCCTGGATTATAAAGATAAGTATGAAAATGTAATTCCGCAACCTTCATTCAAAATTTACATAACTGAAAGTATTGAGTTTATAACTAAAGCGAGTCAGCCATGGCCTTTTAAAATCAAAGGATACTGGCATAGTCAGGATAGTAACAACATTGTACGGATACGTATTGTAACAAATCCGGAAGAACCCTGGACAACCTTTGTAATGGAACAACAAATACCTTCACACGATTCACCCAATCAATTTATAGATTATAAAATAAATATTCCTGCTAATACTACAGGACAACAAAGATTATTATATATGATGTTTTCCCTGGATAGCGGTATTACATGGAATAAATGGTATGAGGGATGGAGTGAAAATGGAGCAGGCAACGGATTACTCATACAAAACGGATAAACTATTCCTCATTCAATTAACACATTTAAAAACAATAAAATATGAATCAAATGAAAAAATTATTATTTAGCCTTTTAGCTGTTCTACTTATAACAGCATGTAATGAAGAAAAGCTGTTTGAAGAAACAGCAGGGGAACAAAATACACAAAGTATAGAAATTGATCTCGACTATCTTACAGAAACCTATGGACCAGCACTTACACGCAGTATAGCCGCCAACGGTGGAATTATTACCGTAGCACTTCCGATAGGTATCAGTGAAATTAAAATTTTACCCGATGGTGAAATTCCGGCTGAAGGAGAAGTAAAAACAGTGATTGTTACTGGTTCGTCCTTCTCCAGCATCAAAATACGCGCCTTTGATGCAACCAATTCTACTAATCTTACTGAAGTAACAGTTACCAATATGGGAGGTATGGGATATGGAAATTTATCTATTCCTAAGTATGAAGCTACACCTAACGGTTCTATCCGGATTGTTATGTTTGAATATTTCAACTACAATACCAATATATGGGAAATGTGTGGATATGGCATACAAAATGCAGCTGTGACAACTCCCTTCCTGGTGTGGACTAATATTGAGAACGATATTCCTAAAGAAGGAGGAAGCTACTTCCTTAATATCGCTGGAGAATTTCCATCTGATAACACTGAGTATGTATTTTTCCGTGCGGTAGATGCAGCTGGTAATCCGGCATCCAACACGGTAGCCATCATTGGTAATACACAAAAATCAGAAATATTCCAGATTCAGGAAAATACCGGAACTTGTTCACGTACTTTACATATTCAATACAGGAAATCCACAGAGGCAGATTTCACAACTTTCGAATCGCATGTGCAGGTAGCTATATCAACAATCATTCCCGATGAATTTACGATTACACATAACATCCCCACTACAATACCTGAAGAAGGAGGAGAATATAAACTGTATTTGAACGGGGACTTTACAGGAAATCAGATTCTTGTCTGGGCATATGACACACAGACAAAAGCGCAGTTAACAAACTTTATACCTCTAACCAACAACAACCGGACAGCCACTATAATTATTCCTTTCAACCCTACGGAAAGCATTCGTTCCATAGAACTAAAATTCAGTGATGACAATTTAGCTTCAGGAATTATAATAGGAATATTTTCACAAACAATGGATGTGCCAGGAGAGGAATATCTGATACCCGGAACAAACATCTATTTGGCCCAAAGGAATGCCCATTCGGAAGGTGTAAGAGGTTTACCAACTATGAATTGGGTAAAGACAAACGGTATTAGCAACGAATATCTTACTAAAACCTGGATACCTGGTACTGACGTAATCTATGAAACCGGCTGTAATGCATATTATGAAAAAGCAAGTGCAAGTGACAAAGGTCTGCGGCGCTTACCAACCAAAAAAGAAATGATAGCCATTCTGGATGCTATATATGAGACAACATGCAATATTACAGTATAACAAATACGGAAAGCTACTTTATATCAGACAATGATAAGTCATCAGCATATGTGACAGGAATAAGAAATAAAAATGTAATTCTTTTTCTACCGTATGATAAAAATATCGATTGGATATACAGAGCCAGATGCGTAAGAGAAAAATAATATTGGCTTGATCATAAACAATCAGTAAGCCGTATCCTGC
>JAJBTP010000626.1 GCA_020860805.1 Tannerellaceae bacterium
AAATAATACTTTTAATTTAAAAATGACAATGATGAGAAAATTATCTCTTATGATAGCTGTGTTATGCTCAGTTATCACGGTTATGGCGCAAAAACCTAACGTTCATATTTTAGCTACAGGGGGAACTATTGCCGGTACGGGTGCTTCTGCTACTCAAACCAATTATACAGCCGGACAGGTGGCTATCGGAACTTTACTGGATGCAGTTCCGGAAATCAATCAGATTGCTAATGCAACCGGTGAGCAGGTTGTCCGGATTGGTTCGCAGGATATGTCTGATGAGGTATGGTTGATACTAGCCAAACGTATTCAGGAACTGGCAGCTCAGGATGATATTGATGGGATTGTAATTACACACGGAACCGATACAATGGAAGAAACAGCTTATTTTCTGAATCTTACAGTCAATACAGACAAACCGGTTGTGCTGGTTGGAGCGATGCGTCCTTCCACTGCACTTAGTGCAGACGGACCTTTAAATTTGTATGATGCGGTTGTGGTAGCTTCGGCACCGGAATCAAAAGGTAAAGGTGTTTTAGTGGCTATGAACGGTATTATTCTTGCTGCGAATTCGGTTGTAAAAATGAATACTACTGCTGTACAGACTTTTCGGGCTCCTGATGCAGGTCCTTTAGGCTATATTAATAATGGTAAAGTATATTATAACCAGGTTACTTTAAGAAAACACACAACACAGTCTGTTTTTGATGTAACTCATCTGAATGCGCTGCCTAAAGTAGGTATTGTATATAGTTACTCCAATATAGAAGCCGATATGGTTGAACCTATGTTATCAAATGGTTATAAGGGAATTATTCATGCTGGTGTGGGAAATGGCAATATCCATAAAAATGTTTTCCCTGTTTTGGAAAAAGCACGTAAACAAGGTATTCTGGTAGTTCGTTCTTCGCGTGTTCCGACAGGTCCGATAACATTAGACGCCGAAGTGGACGATGATTTATATGAATTTATAGCTTCGCAGGAATTAAATCCACAAAAAGCAAGAGTTTTGCTTATGCTGGCGCTAACTAAAACAGATAACTACCTGCAGATTCAACAGTATTTTAACGAGTATTGATCCACTATCTTACTTATAACGAAACCTTACCGGCTATTATTCTAATTAAATAAAAAACGATGAAGAAAGAAATAATTCTTGCACTCTGCCTGATAGGTGGGGGAATGACAATGAACGCACAAACTCCGGATATTCAGGATGAAAAGTCTCTTTTTGAGGAGTTCACGCATGTTAAAAAGAAAAGTGATAAATTCAATTTGTATTTAAATACACACGGAAGTTTTGATCTGGATTTCAATGATGGTTTTCAGGAGGGTGGTTTCAAAATGAAACAACTTCGTATTGAGGCCAAAGGTCAGTTGAATGACTGGCTTTCCTACCGTTATCGCCAACGTTTGAACCGCCCGAATAATGGTGGAGATAAAGTGGACAATCTTCCTACCTCTATTGATATTGCAGGCATTGGAATCAAACTGTCTGATAAATTCTCTATTTTTGCCGGGAAACAATGTGCTGCTTATGGGGGTATTGAGTTTGACCTTAATCCGATTGAAATTTATGAGTATAGTGACATGGTAGAGTATATGAGTAACTTCCTGACCGGGATAAACTTCATTTATACGCCCGTACAAAATCATGAATTCCAGTTCCAGATTTTAAATAGCCTGAACTCTTCTACGGAGGATACGTATGGCTATTCACCAGATATTGTTAAGGCTAAATTACCCCTGGTTTATACATTCGACTGGAATGGTAATTTTGAGGATATACTCCGGACACGCTGGTCGGCTTCAGCCATGAATGAAACCGAACATAAATGGATGTATTATTATACATTGGGTAACCAGTTGAATGTAGGAAAATTCAGTATGTTCCTGGATTTTATGCATTCCAACCAGGATGTTGACCAAAAAGAAATCCTTACTGAATTGATCCATGACGGAGAGCGTCACAATGTATTTGATGCAAGATATACTTCATGGGTTACAAAATTGAATTATCGTTTTCAGCCTCAGTGGAATGTTTTTGTTCAGGGAATGTATGAAACAGCAGGTATTTCAAAAGCAAGTGAGACTATTGAAAAAGGAAAGTATCGTACTTCTTACGGGTATTTTGCCGGCCTGGAATATTATCCTATGCAAAATAGTAACCTGCATTTCTTTCTAACGTATATGGGACGTGCTTATAATTATACAGACAGAGCCAAAGAATTAGGGCATGCTAATTACAATACAGACCGTATTTCAGTTGGTTTTATTCATCAATTGCCTTTATTTTAAGAAGTCACGAGATCAAAGGAGTTAAGAAGTTAGAGAAGTTATCAGAAACTGTGTTTCTTAGAAGTTAAGTAGGAATGCGACTGCTAACTTCTTAACTTCCTTGTATCCCTTATACCAAATTAATATTTATCTTTGCCTTGATTTATACTATTAATTAAACACAAAGAAAAAGAAAATGAGAAAGTTATTTTTTTGTTGCTATGGCGGCCGTATGCCTTATTCTTACCAGTTGTGGTAGTAACCCAACAACCAGTCCGAGAGTTTTTAATGAAACTTTGATGAAATCGTTCAAAACAGCAAACGATGCATTAGAGGAATTTGATTCAACTATTACGGCAAGTGTTAAAGCTGACCAATTAACCAATATCACTAGTGCTGCTGATACGGCTTTGGCTAAAGTTGACGAACAGATTGACAAAGTGAGTAATTTAAATGCTACAGATGGGGAAGCTTATAAAAAAGCTGTCCTTACCTGTTTTTATACTGTAAAAGAAATCATTGAAATCGGCCGGAAATATGCTACTCTGGAAGAAGGCTATTCTAAAAGCGAATTTAATGCGCTGGAAAAAGAGTATAATGCTAAAAGAAAGCAGCTTTCCGGTGAACTTCAGGAAGCTGCCACTGCAGCATCGAATTACTCGAAAGCGGTTAGCGGAAAATAAAGAAAAGAGAAGTCAGGAAGTTAAATAGGAGTAAGTTTAAGTTTTTTTCCCTTACTTCTTTAACTTCCTGATTTCTTTTTTATTACAATTTCGGTAATTCCCATGGAGCCCGGTAATAAGCTTTTGCCAAGGCGTTTGCATCGTTATCTCCGATAAATGCGCTGTTGGCATCATCCCATTTTAACTCTCTTTGTAAGCGGCAGGATATATTGGCTAAATGAGACATTTTCGCAACCTGTGCCCCAAT
>JAJBTP010000096.1 GCA_020860805.1 Tannerellaceae bacterium
GGTTATATACTGGTAATACCAGTTTTATTGGGGTTATTAGCAGCCTGTTCAGAAGAAAAGACAGATGCAAAAAATCTGACAGGACGTTGGACAATTGCAGAAGTAGACGGTGATAAGGTTACTACTGAACGCACTGCTTTCATTGAGTTTAATATGGGAGATATGCGGGTACACGGGAATGCCGGTTGTAACACATTTAATGGTGGAATCAAACTGGATAAAGATGACAATTCCAAAATTTCAATTACCCAACCTGTTACCACTATGATGGCGTGTCCGGATATGGATACGGAAAACAAAATACTGAAAGCGCTTGACTCAGTAGATAAAGTGAAGAAAAGTAAGAATGCAAATGAACTGTTGTTGACAAACAGTGTAGGTAAAGTATTGTTTGTTTTGACTAAATAATTTGTATTAACTAAATAAAAAGAAGAATGAAAAAGATTTTATTTATCTGTTTGACAGTTCTGATGGTTGTAGGAGTAAGTAGTTGTGGAAGTCGTAAAGATGCAATAAAACTCTCTTATAATGACTTGAATGGAGAATGGGATGTGATAGAAATGAATAGCAAAGTACTTGACCCACAACAAACCGGACAAGTATTTTGCCTTTGATACTTATCAGCATACAGTTTCAGGAAATGCCGGATGTAACCGTATATCAGGCAGGTTGGAACACACTGCTACACAACCGAATATTATCCGGCTCCTGCAGGTTGCTTCTACCCGTATGGCCTGTCTGGACGAGCAAAAGACAGCCTGGGAAAATGAATTCCTTAAAACAATTCAGGACGTTGTCCGTTTTGAGCCTTTATCAGCTGAAGGAATGACACCCAGAATTGCATTATACGGAATAGATAATAATCGCTTATTTATTCTTCGTAAGAAATAATTGTTTTTAGTCAATAGAAAAGGTTGTCTGTTTCAGGCAACCTTTTTTGTTTCAGAAAACTTTTCTGAGTTAAAAGGTAAGTTTAACCACTTCTCCGTAGTCCGGAAGATGACTAAAGGCTTCTTCTATAGGATATTCGTTAGCATATACTCTGGCACAGGTGATGACGCCACCATGTGCGAATACTGCGACCCGTCCGGGTCCGGACTGCGTAATCTCTTTTATAAATTCGCTTACACGTTTGTATTGGTCGGTAAAGCTTTCTCCACCGGGTATACGAAAGTTTTGCCAATCGGCAAACCATTTTTCCACATCCGGATTACCTGTCAACTCCGGGAGGGATTTCATTTCCCAATCTCCAAAATTTAATTCTTTGATTCGATTATCAGGATGTGCATTTTCATAACCACAATATTCACATAAGCGTACACAACGGCTTAAGGGACTTGTATAGATTTGATCGAATTCCAGGGTTTCCAACAAAGACTTTACTTTTCCGGCTTCTTCTTCAAAAGAAGGTTTTAGACCTACATCAGTTTGTCCGTATAAATAACCGGCAGGTACATCTACCGCAGTATGGCGTATAAAATAGATTTCCATATATTATTCGTTTAATTTAAGTGATATATAATCGCTGCACTCAGATAAAAACTTACCTCACAAAGCAAAAATAGAGCTCCGCAACAGTCCCCTGTGTAACCGGAAATTTTCTTCTTAATAAAGCCAATACCCACTATCCCCATCAGTAAAGGTAATAAAATTGCCAACAAATAGACCGGTTTATTAATCCAGACAAGCGGAAATACTCCATATAGTATACAAAGAAAGAGTTCCACATTATTCATCCGTTCATAGACTATTTTATTCTTTGCGTCAGCTTCTTTCCGTGCATAAGATAATATATTTATAAGCTGGGCTGCTATCAGTTTGAAAAAAGGGTCTGCCGCTAAAAGGAGAGGGATGACGATATGTACCGGTAAAGAAGAGAGAGAGGTATAAAGCAATCCTCCGTATGCCGGTAAACCTATCATCGCATAACTGCCGGTATGTGAATCTTTCATGATAGCCAGTGTTCTTTCACGGGAAGTTCCTCCTCCGAATCCGTCCAGGCAATCAGCCAGTCCATCTTCGCGCAGACAACCAGTTACTAGTAACCGGCTAATCCAGGCCAGTATCAAAGCTACGGAAACAGGTAAGATTAAGGAACCCAGATAGAACACCAGTACGGTTATCCCGGAAGTCAGCCAACCGGTAAGAGGCCAGAATACGACCACTTTTTTAAAAGCCTCTGCAGGCACCTCTCCGAATCGCCAGAAAGGAAGCCGTGTAAAGAATATAAATGCAGCCAGTATCCGGTTCATTAATCGAAATATTTAGTGACGGAAGCCTGGGAAAAGCTATGCATCTCATTGATCATTCGTACAGCTGAGTCTATAAGCGGATAAGCACAAATAGCACCGGAACCTTCTTCCAGACGTAATCCGAAATCCAGTAATGGTTTTACCTGCATATAATTTAAAAGGTGTCTGTGACCATTCTCATCTCCACAATGTCCGAAAATACAGTAACCGGTAACTTCAGGATATAAAGCAGAGGCCGCCAGAATACAATTGGTCATGATAAAGCCATCAATAAGAATAGTCATTTTCAGTTCAGCGGCTTTTAACATACCTCCAACCGCCATAACCATTTCATATCCACCGAATGTGCGCATAATCTCTTTTGTATCCGTAAGGGAACCGTGTTTTTCCGCTGCATTTTTTAATACAGTATATTTATGAAGTACTCCGGATTCATCCAGTCCGCTACCGGCTCCGACACATTTTAATAACGGGATTTGAGTCAGATAATGCATCCACATGCTGGAAGCAGCCGTGTTACCGATTCCCATTTCTCCGAAACTGATAACGTTTGTACCTTTTTCGTAACAGGTTGTTACCATTTCAGCACCTATTCTCAGAGCCTCTTCCATCTCCCCGGTTGTCATAGCCGGTTCATGCAGGAAATTCCGGGTTCCTTTGCGTATTTTCCGGTTGATTAACTTTTGGTGTGCAGGGAAATCATAATCAACTCCTCCATCAATAATTTTTAGACTGAAACCATGCTGTCGTGCCAGGAAGCATACACCTGCACCACCATTCAGAAAATTAAAAACAACCTGCCGGGTTACTTCTTTGGGTGATTTACTGACACCTTCGTCTGCAATACCATGATCAGAGGCAAAAATAAGGTTGACCGGTTTTTGTAACCGGGGGGGGAGTCTGTTTGTTGGATAAGACCTATCTGCAGAGCCAGTTCCTCCAGTCTGCCCAGTGA
>JAJBTP010000347.1 GCA_020860805.1 Tannerellaceae bacterium
ATTGTAATCATCGCCATAGTTGTGTTATTACTTTTCGGTGGTAAGAAAATCCCTGAACTGATGAAAGGTATCGGTAAAGGGGTGAAGAACTTTAAAGACGGTGTAAAAGGATTGGAAGACGACATTAAACTCGACGACGACGATAAAAAATAAAAGAAGAGATGCTACAAGATGAAATGTCATTCTGGGACCACCTGGAAGATCTTCGTTGGACTTTATTTCGTTCTATTTTAGCACTCTTTGTCTTTACTATAGCAGGTTTTGCCGTTATGCCTTATCTGTTTGACAAAGTAATAATGGCGCCCTGTTCTTCTGATTTCATTACGTTCCAGTGGATGTGTAGGGTAAGCCGGTTTATGCCTTTTATTCCGGACTTTTGTGATCAGGCTTACCATGTGAATATTGTAAATATAAAGCTGGCCACTCAATTCTTTACTCACATGACCACGTCATTCTGGCTGGCTGTGTTACTTACTTTTCCTTATTTGATGTTTGAAATCTGGAAATTCATAAGTCCTGCTTTGTATGAGAATGAGAAGAAAAGTGTAAGAGTTGTATTTCTGTTTGGAACCGTTATGTTTTTTATAGGATGTGCTGTCGGTTATCTGATGGTTTTTCCGATGACATTACGTTTTCTGGCCACTTATTCACTGAGTGATGCTATTACCGAACAGGTTTCTCTGGAATCGTATATGGATAACTTCCTGATGTTGATTTTTATCATGGGAATTGTCTTTGAGATGCCTTTAGTGTCCTGGCTGTTGTCTAAAATAGGACTCATTAATCGTTCTTTATTCCATAAATACAGAAGACATGCAATTGTTTTCCTGCTGGTAGCTGCGGCCTTTATTACACCCAGTGGAGATCCGTTTACATTAAGTATCGTATTCTTCCCTTTGTATGGATTGTTTGAACTGAGTGCCTTCTTTGTAAAGAAAGCTCCGGTAGAAGAGAAGGAAGAGGAAGAGAATGACTAATTTTTTTTGATTATCAGTATTTTGTCATATCTTAGGGGCACGGAGTAATATCGTAAAAAATAGGACTCCGTGCTTCTTTTTGCAGGTATTTGATTTTTTCTAAACCAAAAACATATTTATTGTATGAAGCGTACATTTGTATCAGCAGTTATGCTGTTTGGACTGTTTGCCTGTACTCCGGCAGAAAAACAGTCAACCGACCTTACTCAGTTAGTAAACCCACTAATCGGAACAGATTTTACCGGAAACACCTATCCGGGAGCACAGGCTCCTTTTGGTATGGTTCAGCTTAGCCCGGACAATGGCTTGCCTGGATGGGACCGTATCTCAGGCTATTTTTATCAGGATTCAACGATTGCCGGATTTAGTCATACTCATCTGTCCGGAACAGGAGCCGGCGATTTGTATGATATATCCTTTATGCCGGTCACTCATCCTTACAAAGAAGCCCCGGCACCGTTAGGGATTCATTCGCTGTTTTCACATGATGATGAAGAGGCAACTGCTGGTTATTACCGGGTCTTACTAAAAGATTATACTATTAATGTAGAGCTAACTGCAACCGAACGTTGTGGTATTCAGCGATATACATTTCCGGAGGCAGAAGCTTCTGTCTTTTTGGATTTGAAGAAGGCTATGAACTGGGACTTTACGCAGGATAGCTATATCGAAGTTATAGATAACCATACTATCAGAGGGTACCGTTTTTCTGATGGCTGGGCACGCAACCAGAAAATTTATTTCTATACCCGTTTCTCAAAGCCGTTTGAGGCTTTTGAACTGGATACAACAGCTATCACAGTAAAAGGAGAAAGAATTGGTACCGGTTATATTGCCCGGTTTGATTTTAATACAGCGCAGGATGAACAGATTTTAGTGAATACGGCTATTTCCGGAGTGAGTATGGAAGGTGCCGAAAAGAACCTGAAGGCAGAAGTACCTACTGATGATTTTGACCTTTACCGGGAAAAAGCACGGGATATGTGGAATAAACAGTTGGCTAAAATTGAAGTGGAGGGAAGTAATTATGATGATAAAGTAAACTTCTATACAGCCATTTACCACTCTATGCTGGCACCGACTATTTATTCGGATGTGGATGGTTCGTACTACGGACCGGATAAACAGGTGCATAAAGCCAATGGTTGGGTAAATTATTCCACGTTCTCTTTGTGGGACACTTATCGTGCTTCGCATCCGCTGTTTACTTATACAGAACCTGAGCGTACTAATGATATGGTTGAGTCATTTCTGGCTTTCTTCGACCAGAACGGACGTTTACCTGTATGGAATTTCTATGCAAGTGAAACAGATATGATGATTGGTTACCATTCGGTTCCGGTGATTGTGGATGCTTATTTAAAAGGTATTGGTAATTTTGATGCGGAACGGGCTTTGAATGCGTGTGTAACAACTGCTAATCTGGACGATTACCGGGCTATCGGTTTGTATAAAAAGCTGGGCTATGTTCCTTATAATACAGAAGAGGAATCTGTATCTAAAACACTGGAGTATGCCTATGATGATTACTGTATTGCCCGTATGGCTGAAAAGATGGGTAAGACGGATATTGCAGAGGAGTTTTACAAACGTTCGCAGTTCTTCCGGAATGTGTATAACCCGGTAACAACCTGGATGCAACCCCGTGATGATAAAGGCAACTTTATTACAGGTTTTGATGCCAAGGATTATACCGAACATATTACTGAAAGTAACGGATGGCAGTATTTCTGGTATGTGCCTCAGGATGTACAGGGTTTAATTGAACTGACAGGAGGTAGGGATGCATTTGCCCACAAACTGGATAGTATGTTTACCTATGCTCCGGATGCCAGTGACGAACTTCCTATCTTTAGTACAGGTATGATTGGCCAGTATGCACAGGGAAATGAACCCAGCCACCATGTGATTTATTTGTTCAATGCCGTTGACGAACCGTGGAAAACACAGAAATATGCAGCTGAAGTCATGCACGAACTCTATTTCAATGCGCCTGAGGGATTGTGTGGAAATGAGGATTGCGGACAAATGTCGGCCTGGTATATTTTCAGTGCGATGGGATTCTATCCGGTTGACCCGGTTTCCGGACAATATGAAATTGGTTCACCCTTGTTTGAGGAGGTGCGGATGAATCTGGCGAATGGTAACGTATTTACTGTAAAAGCTCCGAATGTAAGCCGGCAGAATATTTATATCCAATCCGTTAAACACAATGGTCAGCCGTATGA
>JAJBTP010000270.1 GCA_020860805.1 Tannerellaceae bacterium
AAATTGTCACAGATAAGAAAAAGAAGGATTTTCCGGATTCTCTATTTGAGATAAAAGAGTATTTTTCCGACTATCAAATCCTTAAAGATAGATATCCCGAACTTTCTTCCATCCAAGAGTCTGCCGGTACGAAAGAACAATGGTCTACTCTCCAAAAAAAGATAAAAATGTGGGAAGCTGGAACAAATATATAAACCAAACATTCGGTGGTTTAAATAACTTAACCCTCGCGAGTAACAGCTTCTCTAAATATGATAAATTCACCAAATGGACCTATTTCTTAGCACTTCGTATCCATGGAGCTAAGGGTAACAATTACCTATCAAAGGTTATTCAACAAGCAGAAACGTACGATAAGTTTATTACCGGAATCTTCTGCTCCATTCTTCAAGTAAACTCAAAAGATGCGAATTTCGTTCCTCTGTATGAGCAACGCAAAAACATGCTTGCCCAAATGATAGAATATACAGATGAACTCTCCTCTTTTTACAAACAAGTATTAGGCAAAGAAAGTCAGGCTCTGCACTATTTAACAGACCTTACTAAACAGGAAAAAGAATTAGCCATCCATTTAATAGTCCAATATGCGAAAGAATATAATCCCGACAAACTGATAACTATTCTAAGGATAACCTATCCCGACCTGGCACTGTACCTACAACCATTTAACTATGGCAATGACTATTTGAATAAATATTTCAAACTGTATAAATATTGCAAAGTTACAAACCAAATACTCCCTGAATTTATGAAAATGGTGGAGGAACAAGCAACGGATAGACAATACAACACATGGCTTCAACCACGCACAACACTTGTAGATGCGTTGCCAAAAGACAAAAACACCATATCCTACTTTATGGATGCACTGGGAGTTGAATTCCTTAGTTTCTTACAGAATAAATGCTATGATAGCGGACTGTCATTTCATGCAAATATAGCTCGCTGCGAATTGCCATCAATCACCTCTATGAACAAAGAGTTCATAAATGAATTTGAGGCAGTTGGCTGTAAAGTTAATCTAAATAGAGAACTTGACGATTTGAAGCACAAGGGAAAAGATTCTTATAACTATGAAAATACCAAGTTACCTATTCATATTATCCGGGAACTGGAAATTCTGAATGAACTTATAAGCGAACTAAAGACATTAGATAAGGGAAAGACTGCGTATGTGATTGCCGACCACGGAGCAACACGTCTTGCCGTTATCAAAGAAAAAGAGAATAAATGGGAGATGGCAGAAAAAGGCAAACATTCCGGCCGCTGTTGCCCAAAATCTGATGTAGACGAAAAGCCTGACTTTGCAACAGAGGAGAATGATTTCTGGTGCTTAGCCAATTATGACAGATTCAAGGGCGGACGAAAAGCCCTTGTGGAAGTCCATGGTGGCGCCACACTCGAAGAAGTGGCCATACCCGTCATTCAAGTGAACAAAATGGATAAAAAAATCCAATGCAAATTGATTGACGAAAAACCCATTACGGCAAGCTACAAAAAGAAAGCCAAAATGAAACTCTTTGTAGAAGACGATTCCGATAAAATTTCCATACGCGTCAACGAATACAACTATCCTGCAACCAGGACCCATATCCTCTATCACTATGAAGTGGAAATGGCAGACATCAAAAATGCCGGAACTTATAAATTTGACGTCTACATAGACAATAAGCTTATTCAAAAAGACCTCACATTCGAGATAAAGAAAGAAGGAGCCTCTGAAAGAAAACTCTTTTAATGTATCAAAACTATGGAAGAAAAACTCAAACGATATTTTGAAGATATGGTAGTTTACAAAGACCTTAAAGAAAGCAATTGCTTTAAGGATTTGAAACTGCCATCCTTCTTGCGCGACTGGCTACTCAAAATGTTTGAAGACGAAGACGGCAAGTTTGATGTTGAAGAAATGACCAGCTTCGTCAAGAATAACATTCCATCCAAAACGGATTGGATTGGCATAAAAATAGAATAGTAGTAGAGAACGAGCGGGTAAAATTACTTACCCGCGTCTCTGTTGATATAAACATTACAAACCAGGAAGTTACATTTTCCTTACCAGATTTTGGGCTAACAAACAAAGAAACCATCATAGAAGCGCATGTTTGGGAGAAATGTAAAGACGAACTAGTTAAAACAAAAGAAACCTGGGGCGTAGTAGAACTGGGCTATCGCTACCCCGAAAATAACGGAAAAGTCAAAGGAAAGATTAAATTACTTAGTTTCCAAAACTTCTGCCCGTACGAAATAGACCTCGAATTCTACAAAGATGTAAGAAAGGAATTCAACATCAGAGAATGGATTGATATACTACTGGGAGCCATTGATTACAACGCAGCAGGATATGAGACAGAACATCAGAAGTTAGCCATGCTTACCCGCCTGCTGCCATTTGTAGAAAAACGACTGAACCTTATCGAATTAGCACCCAAAGGAACAGGAAAATCCTATTTATTTGGTGGTGTAAGTCGTTATGGGTACTTATCTGCCGGTAAGATGACACGAGCAAAGCTATTCTACGATTTAGCGCGCAGAGAAGAAGGACTTGTATTCTTTTACGATTACATTGCTTTTGACGAAATACAAAAGGTAGAATTCGATAACCCAAACGAAATGACACAAACCCTTCAGGGATACATGGAACAAGGCACAGTAAAAATCGGCGATAAAAATGATGTGGCCGATGCTGGTTTTGTGATGCTGGGTAATATAGATGAAGATAAAATGAATGAATTTGAGAATATGTTTGCAAGTCTCCCCACCATCTTCAAAACCAGTGCTCTTATGGACCGTATCCACGGATTCATCAAAGGTTGGGAAATACCACGTATGAACGAAGGATTAAAAATATCCGGATGGGCACTTAATTCAGAATACTTTTCCACAATCATGCATTTGTTGAGAGACGATGCATCTTATCGGGCAATTGTAGACAGAATAGTTGAATATCCGGCAATAGCAGATACCCGTGATACGGAAGCAATCAAAAGAATTACAACAGCTTTCCTAAAACTACTCTTCCCCCATGTACGTACTCTCAAAGACATTAACGTTCGGGAATTTCAAACCTATTGCCTTCGCCCGGCAACCAAAATGCGCCAGATAATTGTGCGTCAAATGGGTATAATAGACACACAATACAAAGGCGTAACAGTTCCAACATTTACAATACGAGATTATGAAGAATAAAATAGTATATTGCAT
>JAJBTP010000599.1 GCA_020860805.1 Tannerellaceae bacterium
TATCAAAGATATGATAGACTTTGATTACTTTTGTTGTGAAATTAATTTTTAGAAAAACATGAAGAGAGGGTTTTATATTTTATTGGTCTTAGTGACGGTGTTGGGAGGTATCTCCTGTAATAAGACAAAGTCTTATACAGATATGTTGAAAGATCAGCAAAAGGCAATTGACAATTTTATGGCCGAAAAAGGTTTTTATACTATATCGGATTACCCTTCAAACGGTGAGTTTAAAGAAGGTCAGTTTATTCAGATGAATGGACTGTATGTTCATGTTATAGATTCAGGTGGCGGAGATATGGCTAATGCTGATATAAGAGTATTATGTCGTGTGAAAGGGCATCACTTGTTAGGAGATACCTCTCATTTTGATTTATTTTCTATTGGAACCGATCCATTGGAATTCACTTTTGGAAGATCTTATACAGATACAGAGATTCTTTCAGATGGGCCTGTTAATGCCTTTGACTTTTTTAAGAGATAGTGCTATTGTTAGCTTAATTGTACCTTTCCAAATAGGCTCTTATTATGCTCAGACAGGAGGCTATCCCTTATATTTGGAAAAAGTAAGGTATATATTCTATAAATAATACAAACTACACGTATGACACTGATTAAATCTATCTCCGGTATCCGTGGTACAATCGGCGGCACACCGGAAGAGGGGTTAAACCCGCTCGCTATTGTTAAGTTTGTAGCCGCCTACGCTACATTTATACGAAAAAACACAAATGCAACGACCAACAAAATTGTAGTAGGACGCGATGCCCGTATCTCCGGGCCCATGGTAAAACAGGTAGTACTGGGTACACTAACAGGTATGGGATTTGATGTAGTTGATATTGATTTGGCAACTACCCCTACCACTGAGTATGCAGTAGTACAGGAAAAAGCCTGTGGAGGGATTATCCTGACAGCAAGCCATAATCCGAAACAATGGAATGCTTTAAAACTGCTGAATGAAAAAGGAGAATTCCTCAATGCAGCAGAAGGACAACAGGTACTGGAAATTGCAGAAGCAGAATCATTCGTATTTGCTGATGTGGATCAGTTGGGAAAAGTAATTGAAGATACAACATACAATAATAAACACATTCAAAGTGTACTGGATTTAGAGCTGGTAGATGTGGAAGCTATCCGTTCGGCAGGCTTCCGGGTAGCCATTGACTGCGTAAATTCAGTAGGAGGTATTGTGTTACCCGATCTTTTGTCAGCTTTGGGAGTAAAAGAAATCTTCAAACTGCATTGTGCACCTCATGGTAACTTTGCCCACAATCCGGAACCCTTACCGGAAAATCTGACTGAAATATCCGCTTTAATGACACAGGCAAAAGCCGATGTCGGTTTTGTTGTAGACCCGGATGTAGACCGTTTGGCTGTTGTCTCTGAAAACGGAGATATGTTTGGTGAAGAATATACATTAGTGGCAGTCAGTGACTATGTATTGAACCATACGCCAGGTAATACAGTTAGTAACCTGAGCTCAAGCCGTGCCTTGAGAGATGTGACCCGTGCATACGGATGCGAATACAATGCCGCAGCAGTAGGAGAAGTCAACGTCGTGGCTAAGATGAAAGAAACCCATGCCGTAATTGGCGGTGAAGGCAACGGGGGAGTCATCTATCCGGCCAGCCATTATGGACGGGATGCCTTGGTGGGTATTGGTTTATTCCTGACTCATCTGGCTAAAAAGAAAATGAAAGTAAGTGAGTTAAGAGCTTCTTATCCTCCTTATTTCATTTCAAAACAAAAAGTAGAATTAACACCGGATATTGATGTAGATGCTATACTGGAAAAAGTAAAAGAAAAGTTTGCAGCTTACGACATTACTGATATTGACGGAGTTAAAATAGATTTCCCGGATAAATGGGTGCACCTGCGTAAAAGTAATACGGAACCAATCATCCGTATTTATGCAGAAGCCTCAACTATGGCGGATGCAGAAGCCCTGGGAGGTGAATTAATCACCATTATTCAGGATATGTGCCATTAAAATTCGATTCCTTACAAAGAAAAGGAATTCTTTATATACACGGATTAAGCAGTTAACCACATTCTATATACTGCTTAATCCGTGTTTTTTATAGGTAAATAGTGAAAAGTTTAGGTTATGGTAAAAGCAGTTTTTTTCGATATTGATGGAACGTTGGTTAGTTTTAATACCCACCAGGTTCCGGAGTCCACAGTTAAAGCGATCGGACTATTAAGAGAGAAAGGTATTAAAGTATTCATTGCAACAGGCCGCCACGTCATGGCTATTAATAATCTGGGCAATCTGGAATTCGACGGCTACATAACCTTAAATGGTAGCTATTGTTTTGCCGGTAAAGATGAAGTTATTTATAAACATCCCATAGATGATAAAGATATTGAAGCCCTGAAAAAATATCAGGAGCAGCAGGAAGAATTTCCCTGTATATTCGTACAGGAATCTGCTATGTATCTTAATTATAAAGATAAGACAGTTTCGGAAGTACTGGAGTTATTAAACTTTCCCGAACCCCCTCATTCACCTCTACGGGAAATCCCTCAAAATGAAGTTTTCCAGCTAATAGCCTTCTTCGGAGAAGGACAGGAGGAAAGGATTATGCAATATCTGCCCGGATGCGAATCCACTCGCTGGTCACCTCTTTTTACCGATGTAGTACCCGCAGGGGGAAGTAAAAAGATAGGAATCCGGAAAGTACTGGAATATTATAATCTGTCCGTAGATGAAATAATGGCATTTGGTGACGGAGGCAATGATATGGAGATGCTAACCTATGCCGGAACCGGTATTGCCATGGGTAATGCAGACGATAACGTAAAAAGAGTCGCCGATTATGTTACCGATTCAGTAGACGAAGATGGAATCTACAATGCCTTAAAGCATTTCGGGATATTATAATTCCCTAATCCCCTGAAGGGGAGAATTTATGAAGTATAAAGCTTTTACCAGGCTCAATGAAAGTTATAGGTTGGGAATATTTATAATCAGTTCATCTCCCCTCTGGAGCTACTCTGTGCACACATCTTTTAGTCGTGAGGATTTGCAATAGTCATGGTCGAAAGATTTGAAAGCGTATACAATGTTATGGTTATCAATATAATAGTATAGATAGTCTAAGGGGATTTGCAATCACGAGTGTTCGGAAGAATGTAATATATTGATTTCTTTATAGTTCCCCTCTGGAGAGGGGCCGGGGGTGAATTCTAAGT
>JAJBTP010000331.1 GCA_020860805.1 Tannerellaceae bacterium
TTTGGAAGAGGCTAAAATTAGGGCATGTGTGGTAGCGGGGATGTCAACTCCTTCATCCAGGCAGCGTATGGACACTATCACCCCACCATATTCTGAGAAGAATTTTAAAGTTTGCGTCTTATCCCCAGGCATATCAGAATAATATTCAAGTATGTCAATATGAGGAACCTTTGCCATTAGCAAATCACGCACAGCAAAAAGTTGGCTCTTATCTTCGCAATATACTATCCACTTTTGCCCTGAATGATAACGGTCAGACAAAATTTTTAACGCCAGTTGTTCTTTCCCTTTCGCCTTTTTGATAAGGCGAGATCTTTGGAGAAGGAGTTTTTTCAATCTTTCATCGTTAGTAGTATTGGTTTCAGAAACACCTAGCATCAGAAATCGGTTTCTGATCTTCTTTGACAACTCAATCCATGCTGCCTGCTCTTCTTCATTTAGAGAAATGACCTGAGGACTGTAAAAGTAAGGGGTTAAAACTTGATCTCTTATGGCATCTTGGAGAGAATACACAGGGGTAAGTATTCCTCCGAAATACTTTAGTATGGCTTGCGTGCCAAACTCATCCCCGTATCGGCGGGGAGTAGCAGAAACACCCAATCGGAATCCAGCATTAAGGGAGAAAAAATGTCGTCGTCTTGGGGTTCCCATGCGATGAACTTCATCGGAAACTACGAATAAATGGTCTCCTTGATTGACTTCACACATAAAGTCTTCGGTTACAGCAGTATCCATTGTGGAAATGGTAATTTTTGGTGCGCTTGTGAAGGGAGAAGTCATAAAATGTAAAAGCCCAGGCTTTTTCCACCACGTATGACCATCTCCACATAAAAGGATGTTCGGTTGTAGATCCAATAGCGTGTTCCTGACTTCAGCGTTCCACTGGGCCAGTAATTCAGTGGAGGGTACTAAAATTATTACGGATTTCCTTTTTGATATTGCGTATCGGATAGCGCATAAAGACGTGAACGTTTTCCCACTTCCGGTTGCATGTTCCAAAACCCCTCGATGATTGTTGTTAATCCAGTTTTGGAGCGCAGTTACTTGATGCGGCCTTGGTAATCGTCCTCCTTTAGGGTCGGCTGATAAAGATTGGATTTTATCAAGGTCGGTACTAATTTCATCAACTAGAGTCTCCCAATCTACATCACGACCATAGGATTTAATTTTTGTTTTGATATCCTCAGGCAGTGAAGTCACTGTCAATCCAGCCGCTTGATTGTTCCATATTCTTTGGAACAAGGCCATATCATCACTGACTCGATTGTGATGTGAATCGTTAGCACATGACGTGAATAAAGATATTGATTCAATTTTACCATTATTGCTAAGACCCTTGAATGTCTCATTGACCGACCCTCTAAAAGAGACATAGTTAGAGCCATCACAAAAGATACCTGCTTTGTCGTGAAATAGGCGGCTAACATTCGCTGATACTTTTCCGTACGCTATTTTGATTTCGATGTTTCCCAAACAGATGAGAGAAGCAAGAACTTTAAAAGGGTCCCTTAGATGAGGTTGAATCCATATTTCATCAATATCTTTGAGGAGTTGATTGCGAATATTCTCATCATCCTTAGCGGCCTCTCATTTATGAATGGCATCAATATCTTGATCTGAAAGTATTGGAGAACATATAATCCTCATGCGCCCTCCATTATGAATGAATGACTTAAGAGCCGACCATGCAATAATAAAGATAGTGCTCCCAAAATATCCTGACAAACGGCTATAACTGATACTATTTTCCAAAGATGGCAAATAGAAATCCTTGGCGATATTATCGTCAATCTTGTTATAGGTTTGTTTGTATGGTATATCAGTAAGGGATTTCATAATTTGGTTTTATGTCGAGTAATCGTAACTCTAAAGCTTTAGGGAGCAAGGAGGCTGTTGAAGCTATCACTACCTCGTTATTCAATTTGGTCATACAAGCGATACCCTGCTCCATAGCGCCTAGAATAACATCATCTTTAAATTGCACATTAGTATTAGGCGTAAAGTCTTTATGGGAGTATGCGTCCAATAGAACAAAAACATCAAGACCATCCACATAGGCCACCAAAATGGGATAATTGTCGTTGACTGGGAAATTCATTTTCGTACGCGGCTTGTGGCCTTGTAATAAAATGTTGATCTTATATTCGTGAGCACATCTACCTCCAGGAGGATTGAGGGCAGGGAACATATAAACCTCCAAAGTCGTTTCGATGGGACGTGTGACTTCAACAAAGAATGGTCGATATTCCAAATCCCAGCTGTGTTTTACGGCATCACCGAGGGAATCAACAAAAATCCGATGCAACTTTTGTCGATATTTAGATACTGGTGGTTTATATGAAGCCCTCATGGATAATCTTTACTGGGGTGTGATTTGTTTTAGATAATTTTGAGCAGCCTCAATATATTCTTCGCAAATGTCGAATCCTACAAAATTCCTATGCAACTTAATTGCACAAGCACCGGTGGTACCTGTACCTAGCCACGGATCCACCACAGTGTCGCCAGGATTTGTACAAGCCTTAATATATTTTTCGGGTAAGTACTCCGGTTGTACTGCTTGGTGATGAGTCGAACGACCAGAAACGCTGCCGTAAATTATATTCCACGGCAAAGCGCCTAATGGATGAGGGGATATTTTTTTCTCTGTTCTAACATATCCCACACCATTAACACGAGGTTTAAATACATGGCTGTCGTACGATTTCAAGGATGCCTCACTATAAGGCCGTCGAATTGCATCTATGTTTATGGTCCATTTTGGACTCTTGGAAAACCATAGATTTTGTTCATAGGCATCTTGGCAGGCCACTCGTAAACCAGTAGCTATAGGATTAGATTTGGCCCATATTTCAATATCCACGCAATGTAAGTGCCATCTCTCCTCCATAGCAATAGCAAGTCTTTCAACAACCAGGGATCGACATGAGTTCTTCTTGGCAGAGGAGGGTTCTCTATTAGCTTTTATATTGATTACTATAAATCCATCAGGGCTGAGTTGCTTTACTGCGGCATCAATGAAAGGAGCGATTAGATCAATGTACTCGGAACTTTTCCATTTCCCATAGTTCCTAGCCACGTTGGGATATGGAGGAGAGCCATATATAAGTTTAACGGAACTATCAGGTAACGATTGCATTCCCAATGCTCCATCAATACATCGTATGTCAAACAATTCTGCCATTTTAATC
>JAJBTP010000490.1 GCA_020860805.1 Tannerellaceae bacterium
AATATTCCCAATCATTTATTTCTATAAAATCGATGGCTCTGACTTTGGTTGTGGCTGCATGTACCGGTCTTCCTGTTCTGGGCTTTGCCTCACACACAGTTCCCGGAACAACCGTATCTCAACAAAACAGAACAATCACCGGTGTTATTACTGATGAATCCGGAGAACCTATCATTGGAGCCAATGTATCGGTAGTCGGTACATTAATTGGTATAATAACAGACTTTAACGGTGAGTTCCAACTGGAAGTACCTAATGAAGGTGTTTTAAGGATTTCCTATATCGGATATGCAACACAGGAAATTCCGTTGACAAATAAAACCGCTTATAATATTATATTAAGAGAAGATACAGAATTATTGGACGAGGTCGTTGTGGTCGGATACGGTACAATGAAAAAAAGTGATATTTCCGGTTCGATAGTTTCCGTCAATCAGGAAGAGATGATGAAACGAAATCCACAGAATATTGTCCAGGGTTTGCAGGGTGCAGCAGCAGGGGTAATGGTTTCCAAAAACTCCGGAGATCCATCCGGTTCTGCTACGATCCGTATTCGTGGAGTTGCCACGGTAAACGGTTCTGCCGATCCTTTATATGTAGTAGATGGGGTACAGGTAGGAACCAGCGCTGATTTTGTAAACCCAGCTGATGTGGAAAGTATTGAAATCCTAAAAGATGCTTCTGCAACTGCTATCTATGGTGCCCGTGGAGCGAACGGGGTTATTATGATAACCACTAAAAAAGGCGCTGCTGGAAGAACTAATATCAACTTCTCTGCAAACTTTGGTATCCAGACTATGACCGGCAAACTGGATGTGGCAGATGCCAACCTGTTTGCTTATTCTGTGCGTGAAGGACATAAAAATGATAATACCAATATTACAAACCCTGCTTTTGGTGAAGCGTATGCCGGACAGCTACGAACTATAGACTGGCAGGACGTAATGACTCAAACTGCTTTTCAGCAAAACTATACCCTTTCAGCTTCCGGTGGTACTGAAAAATCCCAATCCAGTTTTTCCGTAGGGTATCTGAAAAATGAAGGAATTGTACTGGATACGGATTATAGCCGTTTGACTGCCCGTTTGAACAGTAGCTATAAAGTGAAAGACTTTATAGAAGTGGGAGGAAGTATTTCGCTGGAACATAGTGAGAAAAATGTGACCGGAAATATCCGTGAGTGGGCAACTCTTACCCCTACCATGGACTATGTGGATACGGATGGTACTTTTATCAGTCATAATTATAATGACCGGACTCCTACCGGAGGCTATTATACATTTATGCAGGTTTCCGGAGAGCAGGATATAGCTCAGGGACAGGATAATCCATATGCTGCCAGAATGGATGAGGATAAAACACCATCGTATAATAATACGGTACTGGCCAGTGCTTATCTGGACCTGAAATTAGCGAAAGGACTCTCATTCCGTACACTTGGTTCTTATAAGCTATCCACGTATGATGGCAGTGGTTTCTCTGTAATTAATGACCGTAGTATTACGGCTTCACAGACAAACAGTTTCTGGCTTAGCCAGAACCAGACCAATGAAACAGCTTTGGAAAGTTATTTCACCTATAACTGGAAAAATAAAAACCATAGTTTAAATGTGGTAGCTGGTAATACGGTAAGCAATAGCTGGGGACATTGGGTCGAAGCAAGTGGCAGTGATTTTTTGTCGGATACCTACCGTCTTTTATCTTTAACCAGTGATCAGACTACCCGTGTGGGAGATGGTGGTTATAATTTGAAGACCCGGTATGTTTCCTATTACGGCCGTGCCCTTTATTCTTTTCTTGATCGTTATATTGTAACATTTACCGTGCGTCATGACGGTTCCTCTAATTTTGGTACCGGAAACCGTTGGGGTACTTTTCCTTCCGCAGCATTGGCATGGCGACTATCGGAAGAAAGTTTTATTCAGGACCTAAACTTTTTTGATAACTTGAAATTCCGTTTAGGCTGGGGACAAACCGGTAATGCCGGAAATTCCACTAATTTGTTTGTTGCCCAGCTTTCTTCTAACCGTATCTCTTATGACTGGGGCTATTTGGGAGGCTCAACGGCAGAATATAATAAAGTGACAGGTGTTGCACAGACTTATGAAGTGGATACCAATCTGAAGTGGGAAACCAATACCCAGACCAATATCTGTTTGGATTTAGGATTTTTGAATAATTCACTGAACTTCACGTTTGATTATTTTATCCGTGATTCCAAAGATTTACTTCTTTATCGTAATTTGCGTCCTTCTACCGGATATGCCCAGGTATATACCAACGCAGGACATATTAAAAACCAGGGATTTGAATTCAATGTATCTTACAATAAAAAATTTGGCGACTGGAGTCTGGGTGCTTCAGTGACCGGTTCTACACTGAAAAATAAAGTAATTGATGTAGGAGACCCTATTTATATTACAGAATCAGATGCAGGGGATCACTGGGATAACCATTCGGCAACTATAAATGGTTATGCAGTTGGCTCTTTTTACGGCTATGTAGTAGAAGGAATTTTCCAGAACCAGGCAGAAATCGATGCCCTGAATGCGGCAGCACCTGAAGGTAGATATCAGGATACCAATACAGCACCGGGTGATTATAAGTATAAGGATTTAAATGGTGACGGACAGATTACAGAAGCCGATCAGCAAGTGATAGGCAATGGATTCCCGAAATTGAATTACGGGTTAACCATCAATGCCGGCTATAAAAACTTTGATGCTATGATTTATATGTATGGTGTTGCCGGTGCGGATATTTATTCTTATTCTTCCATGAAATTAACCCAGTTATACAGAACAGGCGGAGGAATTCAAAACACATTGAAAGAATATATTAACAATGCATGGACTGAAACAAACCCGAGTACACAGTATCCCCGTATGACAATCATAGGCCACAATCAAAACGAAAGAGCTTCTACTGCGTATGTTAAGAATGGGGATTTCCTGAAAATCGCGAATATACAGGTTGGGTATACAGTCCCTAAATCCGTATTAACTCCGTTAAAACTGGAATATGCACGTATTTTTGCTTCTGTTGAAAATGTAGCAACTATTTCCGGATATAATAAATACGGAGATCCTGAAGTCGGTAATTCAGATTCTGCTAATGCAGCAGTATTAACCGGATATGATGCAGGACGTTATCCTTATCCCAGATCATTTGTATTTGGTTTAAGTC
>JAJBTP010000346.1 GCA_020860805.1 Tannerellaceae bacterium
TAGCCGGATAAGAAATACCTGTCACAATCATTAAAATCATCATACCGGTTGTATTCAAAAGAGATACGAATGTATCAAAAACAGTAAACTGTAAATCCAGCAAAGAGCCTATCACACCGGTATACCCCAGATTAATACAAACTAAAACAGCCGGAAGCCATACAATACTTAACAGAAGTAAACCTTCAGTTAGCATACTTCCTTTTAAAGCACTTTTGGTAGATCCTAACGCCATTCGTAATCCCATTTCAGCTTTCCGGCTTTCTGTACGGAGCCAAAATGTTGCAATCACACCCAGAAAGATATTAACGATGAAAAATCCCAGCACAAAAAGATTCTGATAAAACTTATCTTCATCACCCGTCGTTGCATAATAACGTTTTTTTAAAATTTCCAGTGGTACAATCTCTGTAACATAGAGATTTCCCAGGGTTAGTTGTTCTTTCATAAGTTCTTTAAACTTTTCCGGAAAATCTTTATCTGCTGCCGGAGATACCCGTATAGCTAATTCCCGGTTATAGATATAGCCTTGTTGAATCACTTCATTCCGGGATAGATGCTGATACACGATAGGAGATTTTTACTATATTCTGTCTGTTTCACTGGCTTTATAATCCCATTTGTCCGGTATGCCTTCTCTTTATTCTCTCCTATATAGAAAACATCACTCCCAGAACCTTCAGGAAATAATTCATTCCGGGTTTCCTGACTGATAATAAAGTGATTTTCTACCAGTTCCTTTTTCAGATTAACAGAACTATTCATTGGATTTAAACAAAATACATCTATAAACTCAGGCATAATCTCTCCTAATCTTGGGAATGAGGTTCCATTATCAGAAGAAAGGGGTATAGAACTGGAATAGGGGGCAAAAGGGAGAGCATCCGAAGAGATGCTAACAGCCTCAACCCCCGGACAACTCCGTAACCGATCGGCAAAGGCAAAATAGTCTTCCACTTCATTTCGGCCTTCCTGCCAGGCCGGATATTCCCGGGGAAAACTTTGGGGAGTTACCACATACACATGTTTATAGTCGAACCCCAAAGGTTCATTCAAACGGTTGATATATACCCACAATTGATAATTACAAACCCATAACAATATAAAAACAAGAAACAATTCAATCAGAATTAACACATTGGCAGAACGCTGATTCCATATTATTCTAAATAAATGGTTTATCATATTTTGTCTTATTTTTTTAGTACATCATAAATAGGTATAGAAGAAACCCGCCATGCAGGAATAAGTGCAGAGGTAACATTAATTACTACTGATAGACCCAGTACATACAAAAATGTCATAGGATTAATTAATTGTCCTATTCCGGGAGCAGTTAAATCAGACACAAAAGAGGCAGAATTAGATGACATCAGAAAGAAATTACTCATCAGGCGGATTAATAAAGAGGAAAAGAGAAGCCCGATAATTCCTCCTATAAATACAGGAAGAAAATTTTCCATAACTATTTGCCTGCCAAGCATACCGGTTGAAGCACCAAAAGCCTTGCGAATTCCCAGTTCTTCCTGTCTTTTTCTAACCCGTGAAACAATCAGACCGGAAATATTAAGCACAGGTATTAATAAAAGAAAGAAAACAATCCATGCATACTTTTTTATTTCACCTTTCAGATTAATTTCTCTTCCGCTATCTTTTCTCAGGTATTGAGCCAATTGAACATCCGGTTGACCTAATAAATCATATTCCAACCGTTCGGTAGAAGAATTAAAAACAGCCACTCTTTTCTCTACTTCCTGACGAATGGCATCAAAATCAGTTTTATGCTTTGCAAGAATAAATACACGAAAAGGGCCTAACACTTCTCCATCATACAAATGATGCTGCATTTCTGTAGCAGAGAATAAGGCACCCAAATATCTGCATACGCATTTTCTGCAATTGTTGACACATTCTGAACAACTCCACAAATTGTAAATGCCTTCTTATTGAGTTCTATACTCTCATTCACCACATCCAATCTTCCATATAATTCACGAGCTATCCGTTCACTAATAACTACTTTTTGTATACCACTTTCAAAATCCTCTTCAGAATAAGCCGCACCCTGTATAAAACTGAAATCAAACACTCTCCAGAAAGTTACATCTGTTGCCAACTGGTTACGTACCAGATGTACATCCTTACCCGGCACACTAAGTATGACCGGAAAGAAGGGAATGACTGCTGTTACAGCTTCAGGTGTTTCCAGAGAATAATAGCAATCTTTTACCGCACGCAACCCCAATAAAGCCGAACCCATATCCCCCCCCATCTTTAAGACGGGACTTAGCCCAGGAGACAAACAACATGCGTTCCCGGTGAACCTCAGGTGCAAAACCGGCAGTTTTAATATGGTAGGTAGTCAATATCAACATAACCATAGTAATAGTAAAAGCAGTTGCTATGATATAGATTATGCTATAAAATTTATTCTCCTTCAACAGGTTCCAGGATTGTTTCAAGTATTGTATATACATTGGTTTACTGAATTTGACGTCCGTCAAAGAAACGAATGGTGCGACTGGTTTGCTTAGCCTGTTGTTCGTTATGGGTTACCATTACAATGGTACGCCCATCCTCTTTATTTAACTTATGCAGGATATCCATCACCTCAATACCCATTTTACTATCCAAGTTTCCGGTTGGCTCATCCGCCAGAATTATGTTGGGTTGCCCTACGATAGCACGGGCAATGGCTACACGTTGACACTGTCCACCGGATAACTGCGTTGGGAAATGTTTCATACGATGGCTCAGACCCACTTTCTCCAGTACTTCCTGAGCTGCCCGTCTACGTTCGGATGCCGAAACTTTACGGTATAATAAAGGAAGTTCTACATTATCCAGAACGTTCAGAGAGTTTATCAGGTGAAAACTCTGAAAAACAAATCCCAATTGCTGATTCCGGAAAGCAGCCTGTTGTTTGTCATTCATCTAAACAGTATTAATACCTGCTATTTCTACAGTACCGAAAGTAGGAGAATCCAATAAACCGATAATATTCAACAAAGTAGATTTTCCACAACCGGAAGGTCCCATAATAGAGACAAATTCCCCTTTTAATACTTCCAGATTTACATTTTCTAAAGCAACTGTTTCAATTTCTTTCGTACGGTAGATTTTCTCTAAGTTTGTTAATTTAATCATGACTTTTATTTTTTTAATTTATTTA
>JAJBTP010000553.1 GCA_020860805.1 Tannerellaceae bacterium
CTCTATTACTTATTAATTACCTGTTCATATATGCGACGTACTTTTTGTCCGGCATATTCCCATTTGATATTATCGACCTCTTTTTTCCCCTCATCTTTCAGGAATTCATACATCGCCGGGTAAGAGATAATAGCATACATCGCATCTGCCATGGCTTCAATATCCCAGTAATCTACCTTCACTGCATAATCCAGAATTTCAGCACAACCGGACTGCTTGGAAATAATAGAAGGAACTCCACATTGCATGGCCTCAAGGGGTGAGATACCAAAAGGCTCAGACACAGAAGGCATTACATATACATCACTCGCTTTTAAAACTTCATATACCTGTTTTCCTTTCATAACTCCGGTGAAATGAAAACGATCTGCTATATTTTTTGAAGCAGCCAGACGAATCATCTGGTCCATCATATCTCCACTACCAGCCATCACAAAACGTGCATTCGGAGCTTTTGCCAAAACTTTAGCTGCTGCTTCCACAAAGTACTCGGGTCCCTTCTGCATAGTAATACGTCCCAGGAAAGTAATTACTTTATCCTTCACACCTTTTTTATCCGGTATCGCCAGGATTTCAGGACTTAATGGTTCTACCGCATTATGAACAGTTGTAACCTTGGATGGGTCCTGATGATATTTTTCAATAACAGTCTGACGGGTCAGGTTACTCACGGTAATAATATGGTCAGCATTATCCATCCCGTCTTTTTCAATGGCGTATACATTGGGATTAACATTTCCACGGCTACGGTCATAATCTGTTGCATGAACATGGATTACCATAGGTTTTCCACTAATCATTTTTGCATGGATTCCGGCTGGATAAGTCAACCAGTCATGTGCATGAATCACATCATACTGTTCCGTACGGGCAATGACACCTGCAACAATCGAATAGTTATTAATCTCCTCAAGTAGATTATCAGGATAACGTCCGGAAAACTCAATACAACCCAGGTCATTTACATACTTATAAGTAAAATCGGCATAGATATGGTCCCTTAAATCATAATACATTTGTGGGTCCATATATTTACCAATACGTTCTTTTACATACTCATATGAAACATCCCGCCATACGATTGGAGTATTACAGGTTCCTATTATTTTCAGGAAACTCTGGTCTTCATCACCCCAGGGTTTTGGTATTACAAA
Organism: Tannerellaceae bacterium; assembly: GCA_020860805.1. Taxonomy (GTDB): domain Bacteria; phylum Bacteroidota; class Bacteroidia; order Bacteroidales; family Tannerellaceae; genus UBA4116. The sequence continues at coordinate 1,155 of JAJBTP010000553.1, forward strand.
TGTAATATCCATATCGGGTTGCATAGCCATTCCCCGGGTCAGTCCATAACTGGCTGTTCCTAATCCCCCCAGAATATGCGGAGGGAATTCCCATCCAAACATTAATGCTTTCATTATACTCCTTTATTCAGCGTTAAACTTCTTCAATAACTCTACCACGCGCAATATCATGGCCACATTCATTGCAAACGAAATACCACCTCTACCGGTGAACGGTGGGTTACCGTCAAACAGTTCGGGGATAGTTCCAATACAGTGCATATTCATTTCCTCTTCCATACTGATGAGCATACGCTCAGCAAAAGAGACACCACTCATTCCGAAAACTTTAATATAAGCTTCCAGGTAGAAGCCCATAAGCCAGGGCCACGCAGTTCCCTGATGATATACCAAATCCCGTTCAGACTGGGTACCTACATAATAGGGACGATACCCTTCACTTTTCGGACTCAATGAACGTAAGCCTTTAGGAGTCAGCAATTCTTTGGTTACAATATCCAGCACAGCCCGTTTTTGTATACGTGTCAACGGAGAATAGGGTAAAGCTACTGCCAGGATCATATTCGGACGGACACTCCAGTCAACAGATGTACCGGAAACCGAATCAAACAAATAATTGTATCCGTTTACAAAAGTTTCCGGAAAAGAAGCCTCTATCTGATTAATGATATTTTGAGTTTTGTCATCTACAATATCTCCATTCATCTCTTTATAAAAGCAGAGGAGGTTATACCAAAGCGCATTGAACTCTACTATATAACCGGAACGGGGTACAACTGGTTTGCCACCCACCGTAGAATTCATCCATGTAATAGCTTTCTCTTTACCTTCTGCATAAAGTAACCCATTATCCATGAGTTTCATATCATTTGTACCGGCAATCAGATACTCTATTAGTTCTTTTACAAAAGAACCATACAATTCCCGGGCTTTATCCATATTTACTTCACGCGCATACTGCTGAATAGTCCATCCACACCACAAAGGAATATCCGGCTGGTCTAACTCGTGAATTACTCTATCCGGTGTTCCATCCTTTATAAAAGTATACAGAGCATTCATAGCTGTAGCCATAACCTTCTCAAAACGTACCGGATCATCAATAGAAAAAGAGCATCCCGGCAAAGAGATAAATAAATCCCGGGCCCGTGCTTTAAACCATGGATATCCGGCTAATAAGCAGGAATCATCCGGATTAGGTTTGAAGTAAAACTGCTGTGCCGAGTTTTTCAGACAATTGTAAAAACTCGTACGCGGTGTACGCAAATGAACCTCATTTTCATATTGAGCTTTCAGGCGGGTCGTAACAACAGCAGTATCTCCGGCACTGAAAATAATAGATTCACCTTTTTTGATAGGTACTTCAAAATAACCGGGAACATACAGATCTTCCTGGTAAGGATAACCTCGTTCCTGTTCCTTTGGATATTCAATCCCATTATACCAGTTTGGCTCAAATACAAATTTTACCCGTTTATTAAACTGCATATATAAATCAGGATATCCCTTATACATACAGGTTCTGATACCATTAGGTACTTCTTCATATAATCCGTTAAAAGCGTGATTGTTGTGAGTTAATTCATTTACCCCCCGGAATGCCAGGAAAGGACGGAAACGTAAAGTTGTTGCCGAATGGGCATCCTCAAGTGTGTACTTGATTAGGATACGGTTTTCAAACATAGAGAATACCTTCTCTTTGGACAGGATAACCCCTCCTACACGGTAAACGGTGCGAGGTACGGTTTCACAATTATACTCCCGGATGTACTTATGTCCATTCGGACTAAAGCTACCTCCCTGATATTTGTGTAAGCCAAGGTTAAATTCAGCACCATGCTGTATGACGGTTTCATCAAATGACGATAAGAGAACATGGTTTTCATCATCCAACTCAGGGACAGGCATTACCAACAAACCATGATACTTTCGTGTATTGCAGTCTACGACTGTAGTACAGTGATAAGCACCCATTCGGTTGGTACGCAAGACTTCCCGGCTTAATGATTCTTCCAGG
>JAJBTP010000218.1 GCA_020860805.1 Tannerellaceae bacterium
CATACCTTGTGAAGAACTGATACGCCTTACCTGCTTGAAGTCATCAATATTAGATGTATAATATATTTCAGGATAATGTTTACGGATAGTACCGAAACTACGGGTTCCTTTATTGGTTTCAAAAGGTAGTACATCCATGAAAAGCTGAAACATTTCATTGTCTTCCGCAGCGATTGCTTTGATATGAAAAAAGTGAATCTCCAATATCCGGTTGAATAAATCAATATCCGTATGAATCAGGTTTTTAAGATAATCCTTAAGAACATTTCCTATCTCTTTTTGTGCCTGGGATAATTCTTCATTATTTACCAGTGATTCACGGGACGCAGTAGAAGACAATGAGTCCGAATTTAAAACACATTTAACAAAGAATGCCCAGGAAGGTAGCAGATTACAATCTTCCTGACTCACCAACATACGTTTCAGGTAAATCTGGTGGCTCAGCCGTCCGGAAAACTGTGTCTTAAAAGGTAGGATATAAATGGTTCCCCGGATTTTACCCTTCTCCGTTTTAAACTGGAATGCATCCAGGAATCCGGAGTTAAATTGTTCTTTTCCATACGCCAACAGTTCTTTTTTACCGGCACCCTCCTGTAACCATACAGGATTATCATTATTAATCTGCTCTCTTTTCCCACCACAGGTCAGATGAATAGGGTAGGGCAGGGCATTTCCGTAAAAAGTAAGATTCCGTTTGAATGATTCATATTCAAACAAATGTTTCCATTCCGGTTTAGGCGTGAGAATCACTTTGGTACCTATCGGACACTCTTTTTCTATAAATTCCGTATGATAGGTCCCGTCAGCTTTGCCACACCACCGGATAGGCTGTTTACTAAAAGCCGAACAGGTTTCAAAAATAATCTCATTACTAACTACAAAACAGGACAGCAGGCCAATCCCGAATCTACCGATAAAATCAGTAGAGTCAAACTCACCCCGTTTTGAACTTTCACCGATAACCGTTAATACCTCATGGATATCTTCTTCTTTCAATCCGATACCATTATCCTGGAATATCATATTACCATCCGCATCAAGAGAGACATCTATCTGTCCCTTATGGTTTTCATCCAGTCCCCGGAAGGCTGTAATAGCATCAATTCCATTTTGTAACAGTTCCCGGACGAAAGTCCCCGGATTACTATAAATATGTTCTGAAAGTAGAGATATCATACCTTTCAGATTAACCTGAAAGACTCGTTTATTTGTTTCCATTATTTTCTTCTGCTTCTACCAGTTATCTGAAGAACTTTTTTATGACCATTATCTGCAGCCTTTTCAAACCACTCCATAGCCATATCTTCATTTACATCGACTCCTTTTCCAACTAAATAATAATTACCTACCTCATATTGTGCATCCCGGTTGCCTTTTTCGGCAGCCTGGCACATTAGTTCAACACCTTCTGCCAGATTTTGGACAACACCTTCACCGGCTACCAGCATTTTGGCTTTAAAATACATAGCTGCGCGATGCCCGTAGTTGGCTGCATCATTAAACCAACGGTAAGCTTCCGGATAATTTTTCTGGATACCATGACCGTAATAATAACAGCGTGCTACCTCAAACGACGCCCGGATGCAATCCTCTTCTGCAGCTTTCAGCAGATATTTAAATGCTTCGGCATCATTCTCTTCTACGCCGATTCCGTAATAGAAACAAAGACCTAATCCCTCATTAATATCCCTTGTTGCGCTGCTTTTTGATACAGGCTGTATGCTTTTTCCTCTTCGTCTCTATTAGTATAATCATAGAAATAGTAATCACCTAACTCCAGATAGGCATATGGATATTCATTTTCCACAGCTTTAGAAAGCCAGTTAAACGCTTCGTCATAATTTCGGAGAATACCCTCCAGACCATACATATAATAACATCCCACTTTATACTGAGCATAGGCATACTCTTTTTCTGCGGCTTTCTTCATATAAAGTAAAGCTTTCCGGCCACTCTCCTCCGTACCATAACCATGTTCATAGCAAAGAGCCAGTTCTGCCATGGCCTGGATATGCTCTTCCTTAGCAGCTTTTTCAAATAATTCAAAAGCCTTGTCCGGGTTTTCCTCTGTACCCCATTTGTATTTATAACATCTACCCAGGAAATAATAACCAGCAATATACTCTGTTTCTGCAGCTTCCTGAAAGAGAGTAAAGGCTGTTTCTTCATTCTCTTCCACTCCATTCCCATTCAGATAAAGAAGTCCTAATTCCACCTTACAGTAAGGAGAACCATGCGAAGAACCTTTTTCATAATAGGATAAACATTTCTCCATATCAGCTTCGCCGGCGTAGCCATTCAGATAATACAGTCCACAACGTTCATAGCCGGGAAGATATCCTAATTCCGCCGCTTTCTCATAATACTCCAAAGCTTTCACATAATCCGGCGTATCATTTTCCGTACCAATGCCTTGTTCGTATAAGTTTCCTAATTGATAGGCTGCATTGCCGGACCCCAGCTCCATCCCTTTTTGAAGGAGTTCCTGTGCTTTGGATATGTTTTTTTCGAGCATATCACCCTTAAAGTAATACCATGCTTTTGTTAGATAAGCCTCCGGAAATTTCAGTTCCATCGCTTTATCCAGATAATCCATCCCTGTCTCAGCCTTTTCCGGGTTATTCTCCAATAGATAGGTCCCTAATTCATTCGCAGCATATCCCTGGTTGTATAAAACTCCTTTTTCCAACCAATAGAGTCCTCTATCTGTATTTTGAAATTCACGTCCGGATTTGCCGTATAAATACCAAAGACTTTGAATCGTATCAAAATTTCCGTACCGGACAGCTTTTTCAAAATTTTTCAGACATTCTTCTGCAGGCATCGGGTTCGTTACTAATTGGTGATAATGCATTAAGGTTATCCGGTGGTAAGCAAATCCTCCGGCCGCGTATTGACAGGCTATCCGGTAATTATCAACAGCTGCATCATACTGATTTTCTGTTTCGTTGAAGAATGCTTTCCATTCATAAAATATACAGGCTAACGGGGAAGGCAGGTGTCTGTTTCCAATCTCAGTCAGCAGAGAGTTCACTTCCTCTTTATTGTTCTCCTGATGCGCTATCTGTAATTGTATAAAAAGTTTTCTCACTTCCACCTCTTTTCCGGTAGCTTTGGCTAACCATTCTTTACCGGCTTCCTGTGAACCTTCATTATAAAGAAA
>JAJBTP010000172.1 GCA_020860805.1 Tannerellaceae bacterium
TGCAGCGTTTATTATAATTCTTTCATCTAAATAAACACATCTCCTCATTTAAAGGAGATACATTGAGAAGTGAACACAGGCGCATAAACGCCAACAATAACTATTTTGAGAATGTTATAGTTTTAGTTTAAAACTAGCAGAATTTATTTTTAGATATAACTAATATGAAAAAGAGTATGAGGAAAATACACAGACCATTCATTAAAGGTATGAATTGGGTAATCACATACCTGATGTCTATACTGGGTTTTGGTAGTAATTCCTGCGAGAATGCTACTGAAGAATATGGTGTGCCTCATGCAACCTTTTCAGTAAAGAATAATGTTAATAAGTTTACAGAGGAAGAACAAGAAGACTATCAAATAGAGTCTTCCTATTAAATGAATAAAACTCTTTTAAATTTATCGGTCAAATTCAAATGAAAAAACAGCCCGGATTACGGAAACAGATAGCCCTGGAATTATTCAGAAATATAAAAAAGAACCGTTCGAAACTTCATGAACTCCGTACGCTTTTCTGGGAATGTACTCTCCGGTGTAATATAGGATGTAAACATTGCGGAAGCGATTGCCGGGTTAATATTGAACAACCTGACATGCCTGTCGAAGATTTCCTGAAAGTTATCGATACGCTCTCTCCTACTGTTGATATAAGTAAGATGATGGTTGTTTTTTTCCGGAGGTGAGCCCCTGGTCAGAGATGATTTGGAGCTATGCGGTATGGAGCTTTATAAAAGAAAAATATCCTGGGGAATGGTTACGAATGGACTGGCCCTAACCCGTAAACGCTTAGATTCATTACTGGCTGCCGGTATGCATTCTCTGACAATTAGCCTGGATGGTTTCGAGAAAGAACATAATTGGCTAAGAGGAAATTCTGAAAGTTTTGAAAAAGTTATTATAGCCATTGGTATGCTTATTGAGGCAAAAGAAATCAAATGGGATGTAGTAACCTGTGTTAATAAAAAACATCAAAGATTTACCCAAATTCAGGCAATTCCTGTTTGAAATGGGAGTAAAAAATGGAGATTATTCACTATTTTTCCTGTAGGGAGAGCTGCCAAACTCCCGGAATTACAATTGGATAATCATGAATTTACAGAATTGATGGAATTTATATGTTCATCCAGAGAGAACGAACATATGCATGTAAGTTATGGCTGTGAAGGTTTCCTCGGAGATTACGAAACCGAAGTCCGGGATTATATGTTCCAATGCAATGCAGGAATTAATACAGCCTCTATACTGGCAGATGGTTCTATTTCCGGTTGTTTAAGCATTCGCTCTAAATTCTTCCAGGGAAATATATACCAAGATAACTTTGCAGATGTCTGGGAAAACAAATTTATACCTTACCGGAACCGGGAATGGACTAAAAAAGGGAAATGTGCAGACTGTAAGATGTATCGTTACTGCGAAGGTAACGGAATCCATTTATACGATAACAATGAAAATTTACTGGTTTGCCATTATGATAGACTTGTAGAATAAAATCTTTATTATCTTTACGGAAACTAATCTAAATAATACAAACATGAAAAGTACTATTATTCTTTTTTTCCTATTAGTATGGTCATGCCCATACCTCTCATCACAACCCGCCTGTAATTATCTCTTGGGAGATTACGTTGAATTTACAGACACTAAACCTCATGATAGTAATAAAAAGTGGGACAAACTGTCTACGAATGTCCAATTTGCATGGGGTAGTACCGATATCCGGTATCCTAAACTAAACATTCCCACTGTTTCCAGCAATAATCATTGACAAACACAGGCATGGAAAGGCGAAAGGGTCAATGCCCAGGCTGTTATCTGGACAAAAACAGGAGTAGAAGATGCCACAATAACTGTTAGTAAACTAAAAAATGGGGCTTCCGTTATTCCGGTATCCAATATAACTGTCAGTTTTGTACGATATGTAATGACCGATGAATTGAGTAAAGATGGTACAACCGGCTGTGGTCACCGTCCGGATCCGGCTGAATTTGATTCTTCCATGGTGGCAGATATATTAGATATCACACCGACAAGAACTATTGAAGCCCACTCTACCCGGCCTGTATGGATGAATATCTGGGTGCCCTCTGATGCAAAAACAGGTAAATATAAAGGGACATTAATCCTAACCGGCAAAAACATTCCGGAAATGCAACTTCCTTTTGAAATAAATGTATTAAACCGTACGCTACCAAATCCAACCGATTGGTCTTTTCATTTGGACTTGTGGCAGCATCCATATTCTGTAGCCCGTCATTACAATGTTAAACTATGGAGTAAAGAACATTTTGATGCAATGCGTCCTTTAGTGACACGTTTGAAAAATGCCGGACAAAAAATTATAACCACCACTATCATGTATAAGCCCTGGAATGGACAGACAGAAGATCATTTTGATAGTATGGTATCCAAAATAAAAAAATTAGATGGTACCTGGGAATATGATTATACTATATTCGATAAATGGGTTGAATTTATGATGTATGAAATTGGAATCAACAAACAAATCAATTGCTATACACTGATTCCATGGGCTCTTAATTTTGATTATTTCGATCAGGCAACCAATCGTATACAGTTTATTAAAACGAAACCCGGAGAACCTGAATATAAAGAATATTGGGGCAATTTCCTAAAAGACTTTTCTAAACATCTACGTGAAAAAGGGTGGTTTGAAAAAACGGCTATTACTATGGATGAAAGAGGAGTTGACGCAATGGTAGAAGCCATAAAAGTAATTAAAGAGGCTGACCCGGAGTTTAAAATTTCTTCGGAAGGACATTATCATGATGAAATACAGGCTGATTTATATGAACTATGCCTGGCTTACGGACATACATTCCCTGAAAATATAAGAGAAGAACGTCGGAAAGAAGGCAAACTGAGTACTGTTTATACCTGCTGTTCTGAGCCCTATCCCAATACATTTACCTTCTCCCCTCCTGCAGAAGCCGCCTGGTTAGGATGGCATACAATGGCCGGGGATTATGATGGGTATCTACGTTGGGTTTATAACAGTTGGACTCCGGACCCTTTACATGATACACGTTTCCATACCTGGGCAGCAGGGGATTGTTTCCTCGTTTATCCGGGTAACCGGAGTAGTATTCGTTTTGAACGGCTAATAGAAGGTATTCAGGATTTCGAGAAGATTCGAA
>JAJBTP010000151.1 GCA_020860805.1 Tannerellaceae bacterium
TAGTGCAAGTCAAATGACAGGTAATTCACAACAACAAATTGATAATATCGCTTCTATTCTTAAGCATTATAAAAATGCAAGAGTAATGATTATTGGTAATGCAGATAAAAAAAGGTTCGGATGAAGCTAATATGGCCATATCCAGAGAACGTGCAAAATATGTTGAAACTCTTCTTGAAAGAGCAGGTGTTGGTTCACAGGTTGTTAAAACAACAGGTGTAGGTGATGAAAATGCAGAACATCCGGTGACTGATTCGGATTATGAACGTAGAGAAGATAGAGATATTGCTTTAAGATTTGTAAAGTAATTTGCCTGATTCCCTGAAGGGAAACAAAAAATACATTATAAAGAAGGGCTGAGTTTCTATTAACTCAGCCCTTCTTTATAATATATCTTCCTTAATTGGTTAGAGAAGAATCAATTCATCCAAAAAACGAGGACATTTAGCCCACTTATCTATCATAAATAACATATAGCGAATGTCAACAGCAATACAACGTTGTAATTCAGGCTCAAAAGTAATATCCCCACTCATGGCTTCCCAGTTGCCGTCAAATGCAAGCCCTATCAGATGGCCGTTTTTTTCCAGAACAGGACTTCCTGAGTTTCCTCCTGTAATATCGTTATTAGTAAGGAAACATAAATTCATCTCTCCATTATTCCCATAAGGTCCAAAATCTTTTTTCCGGATTAAATCCAGAATTTCCGGCTGTACCCAGAACTCATCACTGGTTGGATCTTCTTTTTCAAGGATTCCTTTATCTGTAGAATAATAGTCGTACCAGGCAGCGTCATAAGGACGATACCCTTTGATGCTTCCGTAGCTTAAACGCATGGTAAAGTTAGCTTCAGAATAGAAACTACTATCCGGATACATGTCAGTCAGCCCTGCAAAGTAGAGACGTTCACCTTTTGCAATATCATATTGTGCATCTCCCATGGCTTGCTGTAAATCAAAAAGTGAAATGAGAACAGATAGACTTAATTCGGTGGCAGGATCTTTTTTTGTTTTTTCAAATAACTTCGGATCTTTCATCATAGCTTCAATGCCATCATAAGATAAGAGTATTGTTTTTTTGAATAAGTCGGCACTATATTTGGCATAATTGCCTTTATATTTTTTATTAATAGTCTGATAAATATCCGGCAGAAATTCCGCAGGTACTTTTTTTTCTGCAATTTCCAGCATGGCTACTAAAAGTTCCTGATCCAGGGCTGGCTCATAATCTTTGAAGAAGGGTTGAATTCTGTCTTCAAGAAAAATATTAATTTCTTCTTCCGTAGAACCTTTTACATCAAAACTCTGAATCATACGGGCCAGACGGATAATTTCCGCACCACTGAAAAATGTTTCTGTAAGATAAGTCATATATTCTTTGTAGATATCAGTGGTTGTATATCCTTTTTCCAGTAAACCTAATACTTCTCCATATTTCGCTTTTCGTTCAGGGGTCTGGTTAACCCAGTTTGCAAAAGTTGCTTCTTCCTCTCTTTTTTGTTCAATAATATTCAGATTAGCCAACCCTCTGTTCATCCCGATAGAATTCTTCCAGTAATTAGAACTTCCTGCATATTTGGATGCATATTTGATACGTACCGCATCACTGGCAGACATGGCTCTTTTCCATATATCCTGTTTAATACCACGAACTTCAATCCTCGGATTATTAATACTTTCAATCCGCTGATTTACTCCCCATGAACTCAGATAACGGTTTGTGCTACCGGGAAATCCGATAGTCATTGCATAATCATTTGCCTCATATCCATTTTGGGATACCGGTACTACGTGTTTAGGTGAATAGGGTTGGTTGTTTTCATTATATTCTGCCGGTTGATTAGAACTATTGGCATATACCCGGAAAGCAGAGAAATCCCCTGTATGGCGTGGCCACATCCAGTTATCTGTATCACCGCCAAATTTTCCTACTGAGCTGGGAGGAGCAAAAACCAAACGAACATCTCTGTATACGTCGTATACAATTAGAACATATTTGTTGTCGTTATAGAAAGGAATGATATCTGCGGATATAAATTCATCCGCCTCATATTTTTCACTTAACGTTCTTCCTATAGAATCTGCGGCTGTTATTCTTCTATATTCATCCTCAATCTGGTCAATCTGTAAGTTGATTAAGTCACTAATATCTACAGTCTCACGGAGATAACGTACCGATAATCCCGGAACGGGTAATTCATCTTCCTGCGTTTGAGATACAAAGCCATCTTTCAGGTAGTTGTGCTCTACACTGCTTAATTGCTGTATAGCTCCATATCCACAATGATGGTTTGTAAAAACAAGTCCTTTTTCAGAGACTGTTACACCTGTACATCCTCCCCCAAAAATAACTACAGCATTACTTATACTGGGATTTGTTTCACTATACAAATCTTCATATGAAAGGGTTAATCCTAACTCTTCCATTCTTTGCATGTTTTGTTTGTTTAGTTCTTTTAGCACCCACATACCTTCATCGGCATATGTAAGATTAACTGTTACCATCAGCAGTAGAACTGCCCATACCTTTTTCATAAAATTGTCTTTATTCTATTATTAATTTAATGTTTTCTATGTTGGTTCTTGCCGCAAGCCATTCCTGTAATTTTTTTGTTCCTCGTTTGCCATTACTTCTTTGCTCTTTAGATATACCAACATAACTGTATCTGAATGTTGATTACCGGTATGCATAATATATGTATGGGAGCAGGAAGCTTCCTCAATAGAAGGAAAAAGAACGTTTATTTCCGGAAGTAATTCCAGGGTTAGTTTATCATATGTTTTATAAAGTTCCAGATTTCTTTTTAATGAATCAATCTGAATAGCCTGTATACGCAAAACCTCTTCACTATCTTTGTAAAGGTCTTGCATAAGCATACTTTTTAACTCATTTACATCTATATTCTCTTGCCCTAATCCTTGTTGTACGATTAAGTTTACATTTTGCAATTTATATTGTACCAGTTTTTGACGCGCATGTTCAATCATTGTTTCAGGGATCGGATCGCCTAATAGTAATACTTTAATCTCTTTTTTATTTTTTGTGTCAGTAATGGTTTTATTAATGATTTGTGTATTATTAAATACTAATTAATTCGTAATAAATTTGTTTACCCTTTCTTTGAAATAGCTGCTTCTTATCAGATTTTAACTTAGA
>JAJBTP010000348.1 GCA_020860805.1 Tannerellaceae bacterium
ATTATATGCTTTAATGCCAGATATATCTATAAAAAGACAACATTATAAATTCTGGCTTCTTTCAGGCGCCATTACTATCATGATATTTATTCTTGCCGGACCTCAATTTGGGCCTAAACTGGAAACAGTTAAAAGGCAAGGTATAGAAATTATGGTTTGTCTGGATGTTTCTAACTCTATGCTTGCTGAAGATGTAGTTCCCAGTCGGTTAGATAAATCCAAACAAATAGTATCCCGGCTGACGGACGGTTTTGTGAATGATAAAGTAGGACTTATCGTTTTTGCCGGAGATGCTTTTACACAGATTCCTATTACATCCGATTATCTTTCTGCCAAAATGTTTTTATCTTCTATTCATCCTTCTATGGTGTCAACTCAGGGCACGGCCATCGGGGCAGCCATCAATCTGGCATTGCGCTCTTTTACTCCTAATGAAGCAAGTTCCAAAACTATTATTTTAATTACAGATGGAGAAAATCATGAAGATGATGCAATTGGAGCTGCCAATAAAGCTGCAGAGAGAGGTATTCACGTTAATATTGTAGGAATGGGCCAACCTCAGGGTGCTCCTATACCGTTAGGGGGTAATAATTACCTAAGAGATAAAGAGGGAAACGTAGTTATAACCCGACTAAATGAACAAATGTGCATGGATATTGCTGCTGCCGGTAAAGGTATTTATGTACGGGCTGATAATACTAATTCAGCTTTAAAGGCTATACAGAATGAGATAGATAAAATGGATAAATCAGAGGTTGAAAGTAAGGTTTATTCTATATATGATGAACAATTCCAGACATTGGCCTGGATTGTATTAGTTTTGTTGATATTTGAATTCCTGATGTTAGACCGGAAAAACCGGATTTTCAGGAAAATAAAATTATTTTCATAAATCCTAATGAAAATGAAACAGAAGAGATTTTATAGCTTATTATTACTACTATTTTTCTGTAGCAGTTTAACTGCTATAGGACAGAAAGCAGAACGTAAAAATGTGCGGGAAGGGAATAAGCACTATAACAAAGAAGAGTATGAGGAAGCAGCCAAATCTTATCGTAGAAGTCTGGATGTGAATCCGACTTCGCTGGAAGGTGTTTTTAACCTGGCAAATACATTGTATAAACAAGCCGGTGAAGAAAAATACCAGGAAGCAGCAGAACTATATCAGCAAATAGCAGAACAGGGACAACGGTTATTGAATGATGATCCTGAGAATGCTGAAAAATTATCACAGGTATTTCATAACCTGGGTAATATTGGTATGAAAACCAGGCAATATGCTCAGAGTGTAGAAGCGTATAAACAAGCTTTGCGTCTGAATCCGTTGGATGATGAAACCCGTTATAATCTGGCTCTTGCTCAAAAACTACTGGAAGACCAGGAAGGTGATGGTGGTGGTGACGGTGAAAATGATAATCAGGAGGAAGACCAGCAACAAGATGAACAGCAGGAACAGAACCAGGATAATCAGGAAGAACAACAACAGCCTGAAGATCAGAGTCAGAATGAGCAAAGAGATGAACCACAGGACCAGAGTGAACAAATGAGCCGTGACAATGCTCAACAAATTCTGGATGCTCTTCTGGAAGATGAAAAAGATACACAGGAAAAAGTTCAAAAGGCTCAACAGCAACAAATGGAGCGGCGGAGAACTGATAAAGAGTGGTAATAATAAAATAGATAATCAAAAATAAATATATAATGAGGAAATTTGTTTTCTTATTCTTTCTTTTGATAAGTACCGGCTATGTGATATATGCGCAGAACAATATTACGTTTAAGGCATCTGCGCCGGAAGCAGTAGTGATGGGGCAACAATTCAGGCTTGCTTATACGGTTAACGGAGACGGAAAAGAACTTCGCGTTCCGGATATTGCCGATTTTCAGGTACTTATGGGGCCTTCACCTTCTGTATCCCATAGTACAAGCATTGTAAATGGAAAAATGACGAGTGAAACCACTACCACTTATACATATATTCTGATGCCAAGGAAGGAGGGAACTTTCACACTTCCCCAGGCACAGATTAAAGTAAATAATTCGAATTATACTTCTAATACAGTTACGGTTAAGGTATTACCTGCTGATCAAACAGCAAATGATGAATCTGCTTCCGGTATTGGAAAAGATGATTTATTTATTCGTATGATTGTTTCCAAATCCAGTGTGTATGAACAGGAGGGTTTCCTGGTTACATTTAAATTTTATGCACGTGGAAATGCCGGGTTAAGTAACATAAAGTTTCCTGAATTTGAAGGTTTCCTGGTTCAGGATATTGAACAACCACAGGATAAACAGTGGAGTCTTGAAAATTATAATGGTAAAAACTACCGTACTGTGGTACTAAAGCAAAGTATATTGTTTCCACAACGCTCCGGTAAGTTAACTATCGAAGCCGGACAATTTGATGCAGTGGTACAGGCCAGATCTCAACAACGTGTACAAAGTTTCTTTGAAGAATTTTTTGACAGTCACCGGGAAGTGAGAAAAGAGTTAAAAACAAGTCCTGTGACTATTGATGTAAAACCTTTACCTTCGGGTAGGCCAGCCGGATTCTCCGGTGGCGTGGGTGAATTCACTATGAAAACATCGCTAAGTTCAGATCAGGTAAAAGCAAATGATGCCATCACTGTTAAAATTGATATTTCCGGAACAGGAAATATACGGTTAGTTAAAAATCCGGAAGTAATATTCCCGAATGATTTTGATGTATTAGATCCTAAAGTTGAAACCAATATCCGTACTACAATAGCCGGAACTACAGGGAATAAAACTATTGAATATATTGCTATTCCCCGTTACGGAGGTGATTTTGAAATACCTGCTATTAAGTTATCTTATTTTGATATCAAAACACAGACTTATAAAACGTTGACATCGGATGCGTATAAAATTCATGTAGAACGGGGTGAAGGTGGGGATGTTTCGAATCCGGTAGTTTCGAACTTTACAAACAGAGAAAATGTGAAAATTTTAGGGCAGGATATCCGGTTTATAAAAATAAAGAAAGTTCATTTTCTGTCCAGAGAAGAGATGTTGTTTGGTTCTTTGCCTTATATCATGTGGTATATTATTCCTGCTATTTTATTTATTATATTCTTTATTCTTTACAGGAAGCAGATTAATGAAAACTCAGATTTAGCTTTGGTAAGAAC
>JAJBTP010000578.1 GCA_020860805.1 Tannerellaceae bacterium
ATAAAAAAGAGTGTCCGGTTATCCGGACACTCTCCCATATTATTTTAGAACCTTTAATCAGTCTACGTTCAAAGTAACACGTTTGAAAGCTGTTACTGTCAGGTCTTTGTTTTGCTGTTGCAGATATTGAGCAATAGTCAATTTACTATCTTTAACAAACTCCTGTTGCAACAATGTATTTTCTTTATAGTATTTCTGCAATGCACCTTCTGCGATACGATCCAACAAATTTTCCGGTTTACCAGCCTGACGGGCTTTATCACGGGCTATTTCCATTTCCGTATCGATAGTCTTTTGTGGAACTTCTTCCGGGCGAACAGCAACCGGATTCATAGCAGCAACCTGCATAGCAACATCACGGGCTACCTGAGCGTCCACACCTGCCTGATTGAAAGCAACAATAGTAGCCAGTTTATTTCCCGGGTGAATATAAGATACAGTAGTAGCACCATTGATGAATTCATAGAACCCTAACTCCATTTTTTCACCAGTTACTCCACTACGGTCTGTGATGTGATCCTGAATAGAACGTCCATCTGCCAGAGGAGAAGCTAACAGTTCTTCTAAAGAAGCTGATTTTTTAGCTAATGCTACATCCAGAATATCTTTTGTTAAAGCTACAAACTGTTCATTTTTAGCAATAAAGTCAGTTTCACATTTCAATGCCACGATAGCAGCAAATTCGCCATTTTCAGCACCCAGAACACAACCTTCTGCTGCGTCACGGTCTGAACGTTTTGCAGCAATTGCCTGTCCTTTTTTACGGATGATTTCCATTGCTTTGTCAAAATCACCATTTGCTTCTTCCAAAGCTTTTTTACAGTCCATCATACCCGCTCCGCTCATTTTGCGTAGCTGGGAAATATCAGCCATTGTAACTGCCATATTATTTATTGTTTTATTTGTTATTACTAAGTTGGTATAAAAAAGTAATTGGTAAATAGTAGATGGTAGAACGTATTATGTTAATCTACTAACTACTATCTACCAACTACTCTTTATCTGTATTTGGCAAAAGCCAAATAATTATTCTTCTGTTTTTGATTCTGCTTCTACTACAGGAGCCTCTGCGATTGGAGCTTCCGCTTCAGCAGCTACCTGTTCCTGTGCATCTTCTGTTTTAACAGTTTTCTTAGCACCTGATTTAGCACGACGCTCTCTTCTTGGAGCTTCTTCGCCGGCTGCTTCTGAGTCAACTTTCTCAGCTTTACATTCCTGTAATCCTTCATTCATTGCTTCGCAAACAGCATTCAGGATAACTTCTACTGATTTGGCAGCATCATCATTTGCCGGAATTACGAAATCAATATTATTAGGATCAGAGTTTGTGTCAACCATACCGAATACAGGAATACCTAAACGGTTGGCTTCGCGTACTACAATATGTTCTTTCATCACATCAACAACAAACAAAGCTGAAGGAAGACGAGTCAGGTCTACGATAGAGCCTAAAGTCTTTTCCAATTTAGCACGTTGACGAGTAATTTGTAATTTTTCTCTTTTTGACAGATTATCAAAAGTTCCGTCTTTAGTCATCTTATCGATAGTAGTCATCTTTTTGATGGCTTTACGAATAGTTGGGAAGTTAGTCAACATACCACCCGGCCAGCGTTCAATAACGTACGGCATACCGATAGAAGATGCTTTGTCAGCGACGATTTGTTTAGCTTGTTTTTTAGTAGCTACAAAAAGTACTTTTTTTCCTGATTTAGCCAGGTTTTTCAATACTTCAGCAGCTTCATCTACTTTAGCAACTGTTTTATGTAAATCAATGATATGAATACCATTGCGCTCCATAAAAATATAAGGAGCCATTGCGGGGTTCCACTTTCTTTTTAAGTGTCCGAAGTGAACTCCGGCTTCTAATAACTGATCAAAATTAACTCTTGACATTATTTTTTATTTATTCGTTTACTTTCTGTTTATAAATCAATTATCAGGGAGATCTCCGACATGTCTGCATGCAAAAGAAATCCTGGTAATTTAGATACTAAACGCTTTTTTACCTGTAAGAAACCCACAAATAACAGATTAACGTTTACTGAACTGGAATCTCTTACGAGCTTTAGGTTGTCCTGGTTTCTTACGTTCCACAACACGTGGGTCACGTGTAACGAAACCTTCCGATCTTAATGCAGATTTATCTTCCGGATTAATTTTGATTAATGCACGGGCGATAGCCAAACGAGCGGCTTCTACCTGACCTTTAAAACCACCACCATACAGATTAATCTTGATATCATATTTTTCAAGCGTATCCAGTTTCTGAAGGGGTTGTTTTACAACGAACTGCAGGATTGAAGAAGGAAAGTAAGTTTCCAGATCACGTTTGTTAATAGTAATCTTTCCAGCACCTTCACTTACATATACACGAGCAACTGCTGCTTTACGTCTTCCTATTGCATTTACTACTTCCATTGCTATTATTTAAGTGAGTTTATATCAATTGACTTCGGTTGTTGAGCTTCGTGTTTGTGCTCTGTACCCGCATATACGTACAGATTGCCCAATAATTTGGCTCCCAGACGATTTTTAGGTAACATACCTTTTACTACTTTTCTGAACAGACGATCTTCACCTTTCTTCATTAATGAAGCTGGTGTATTTTCGCGTTGTTCACCCGGATAACCGGTATATCTCAAATAAATACGATCGTTCCACTTATTTCCGGTAAGAACGACTTTGTCTGCATTGATGATAATTACATTATCACCACAGTCAACGTGCGGAGTAAAATTAGGTTTGTACTTGCCGCGCAGAAGCTTGGCAACTTTAGAACATAAACGTCCTAAGTGCTGATCTGTTGCGTCTACCACAACCCATTCTTTGTTAACAGTTGCTTTGTTTGCAGAAATGGTCTTGTAACTTAAAGTATCCACTTGCTAAAAAATTAATTTAATTAATAACTTAAAAACTTTGTAGCACCACTGTTGTCTCGGACACATGATCCAACAATGCGCTAATAACTAAACTCTTAGTAAAACTTGATAATAATCGGCTTGCAAAGGTACGGCTTTTCTTTTAAATACAAAACATTTGATTATCTTTTTCTTAGATTGATTTCTGGTTAAAAGATAGGTTTCCAATGAATTCCGTAACTCTCTTTCGGGATTCATTCTATTATTTCACAAAATGACAGACAGACTTCATATGA
>JAJBTP010000286.1 GCA_020860805.1 Tannerellaceae bacterium
ATTCCAATAAAAGTATGATTTCCGGAATATCCGGAAACCATACTAACTATACAATTTTAGAATATATCAAGCGCCAACTGTAAATTAGCGTGATTTTCAACAGGATTCCACATAACCATAGCAGAAACGGGTAAAACAAAACTACCCAGTTTAACTCTTTTATAGGCTGTAACATTGATATTTACAATACCTGCCTTATGACCGTAAAAGTTTGCACTGGTTCCGCCTTCTTTATCTAACGCAAACGCACCGGCCAGTCCCAGACTAACATCCACTCGTCTATCTCTTAAAACAGGATAATCAGCTGATACATAAGTAGAGTATAAATTTTTACGATTTTCAGACCCACGGTCACGACCATGAATAATAGTAGCCCATCCTAAGAACAAAGGAAATTCACCCTGAAAACGATAGCCAACCGAAAGATCTACAAAATGTCCGGTTTCATGTGCTTTATAATTAAAAACTTCTTCATTATTATACGTAGCACCGGGAGAGAAATTATAGATGTCCCATAAAGCTGCACTAAAACCATTTTTAGAATAGGAGATATAATAATCGAACTCTCTGAAATCACCGTCAAAACTGGCACCTGTCCATACTCCAACGCCAAAACTCTGGTCTTTGGTACGCAATCCGAGGTCTACTGCTGCCAATGCACTGTTTGAAACCTGGATACCACGCCAAAGATGCTTGGTCTTCAATTGCAGCGAAAAATCGACCGGTCCGTCTTCCAGCGGACTATCTTCACCAAACACCTGGGCATACGAATTACCCGCAAGTAATAGGCTGGCTATTAATAAAACAGCCATTTTAAAACTTTTCATATAACAACATATCAAGGTTTAAGATTCTATGGCAATATACAGGAGAGCAGCTAATATACTTCCGCAAATAGGAGCTATAACAGGTAGCCAGGCATATCCCCAGTTGCTACCACCTTTATCTTTAATAGGCAGAATAGCATGTGCAATACGAGGACCTAAATCCCTGGCAGGATTAATCGCATATCCGGTAGTACCCCCTAAAGACATACCGATAGCCACAATCAAAAGACCTACAGGTAATGGTCCGGCAATTTGTGCCCCGGCTGCATACAGGATACCAAAGATTAACATAAAGGTTCCGATAAGCTCACTCATAAAGTTACTGAATACGGATTTAATAGCCGGACCCGTAGCAAACGTTCCTAGCTTCGCAGCCGGATCAGGTTCTACATCAAAATGTGGTTTATACATGATGTAAACCAGAATGGCACCCAGAATAGCTCCTAACAACTGAGCAATCATATACCCGATTATACTACCGTTAAATTTTCCGGCCATAGCCAACCCTACTGTAACAGCCGGATTTAAATGAGCGCCGGAAAAAGGATCAGAAATAAAAGCAGCAACAAAGACAGCAAATCCCCAGCCAAAACTAATGACTACCCAACCGGATTTATTTCCCAATGTTTTTTTCAGATTAACATTTGCACATACGCCTGCACCGAATAAAATAAGAATAGCGGTACCAATAAACTCAAATAAAATGTCTTTTCCCATGATACAATAATTGCAAGGTTTGAATAATTAGTTATTTAATCCATGATTTAGACCGGTAGACTGCATCCGCCCATTTTTGTTTAGCCAACTGCATGTCCACACTCCTGTCTGGTTTAAAACAAGTATCTACCTGCCATTGTTCCTGAACTTCTTCAATATTTTTCCAGAAACCCACTGCTAATCCTGCCAGATAAGCAGCCCCTAAGGCGGTCGTTTCAGTTGTCTGCGGACGAATAACTGTTTGTCCTAACAGGTTAGCCTGAATCTGCATCAAAAGATTATTCCTTGCGGCTCCGCCATCTACCCGTAACTCGGCAAGTCCTACGCCGGCATCCAGCACCATTGCATTGATTACATCCATCGTCTGGTAAGCAATCCCTTCCAAAGCAGCACGTGCTATGTGGGCAGCTGTGGTTCCGCGTGAAATACCAACAATAGCACCCCGTGCATACTGATCCCAGTGAGGCGCTCCCAGTCCGATAAGTGCCGGAACAAAATATACATCCCCACAATCCGGAACCTCCAACGCCAGTTTTTCAATCTCTTCAGACGAATTAATTACATGCAAGCCATCCCGCAACCACTGTACAATAGCACCGCCTACGAAAATACTGCCTTCCAGTGCATACGAAGTTTGTCCGTTAATCTGCCAGGCGATAGTGGTTACCAGATTATTTTTAGAGGTAACCGGTTTATTTCCGGTATTCATCAGGATAAAACAGCCGGTACCATAGGTGTTTTTAACCATACCCGGCTGAATGCACATTTGTCCGAACAGAGCAGCCTGCTGGTCACCGGCAATTCCTGCGATAGGAACTTTGGTAGTAAAAAGAGTGGTTACCGCATGACCATAGATTTCACTGGAAGCCGATACTTTAGGCATCATACTTTCCGGAATCGTAAATAAGTCCAGCAACTCTTTATCCCATTCCAGGGCATGAATATTATAAAGCATCGTACGGGAAGCATTCGAAACATCTGTCACATGCACTTCACCACGGGTTAACTGCCACATAATCCAGCTATCCACTGTACCGAAGACCAATTCACCCCGTTCTGCCCGTTCACGTGCGCCTTTTACATTATCCAAAATCCATTTTACTTTAGTGGCACTGAAATAAGCATCAATAATCAAACCTGTTTTTTCTTTAATAGGAAGTATCCAGCCTTCATTCTTGAGGGTATCACAATATTCGGAAGTTCTACGGTCCTGCCACACAATCGCATTGTAAACAGGTTCACCTGTTTTACGATCCCACACAATGGTGGTTTCGCGTTGGTTTGTAATACCAATGCCAGCAATATTGGTTCCGCTAATTCCAATCTTTGTGATTGCTTCTGCTGCAACAGCAGCCTGCGAAGACCAGATTTCGAGAGGGTCGTGTTCAACCCAACCACTTTGTGGAAAAATCTGGGTGAACTCTTTTTGGGCAACTGAACAAATTTTTCCATGATAATCAAAAACAATCGCTCTAGAGCTGGTTGTTCCTGCATCAAATGCTAAAATATACTTTTCCATGATACTACAAATAAGGGTGAATTAATATAATTGTATTAAACTTTTCAGAGGTTTATCCCTGTGTGTTCGATGCAAATATAGAAGGTTAT
>JAJBTP010000512.1 GCA_020860805.1 Tannerellaceae bacterium
AACAATGTCAAAGTCCTATATTACGGAAGTCCGGCTCCGTTAACCAATGTAGCAACAGTAACTACTCCCGATGCAAAAACAATCATTATTACTCCCTGGGAGAAAAACCTGATTCGCGACATTGAAAAAGCAATTATGGACTCAGATGTAGGTATTACTCCGGAAAACAACGGTGAAATCATTCGTTTAGGAATTCCTCCTCTTACAGAAGAACGGCGTCGGACATTAGCAAAACAATCCAAACAGGAAGCGGAAAATGCAAAAATCAGTGTAAGGAATGCGCGCCGGGACGCAATCGATGCTTTAAAGAAAAGTGTCAAAGAAGGTGTTCCTGAAGATGTAGAAAAAGATGCGGAAGCAGAAGTGCAAAAGATTCATGATAAGTTCATCAAGAAAATAGATGAATTATATGCAGCTAAGGAAAAAGAAATCATGACAATATAAAAATAATTGATAATTGGCAGTCAGAGATGATTGTCAATTATCAGTTGTTAATCGAAACAAATGAAAGGATTGGTCATCAAAAATACCGGAAGCTGGTATACAGTTCGCACAGAAGACGGAAGAGATATTGAGTCTAAAATTAAAGGTAATTTCCGTTTACATGATATTAGAAGTACCAATCCAATAGCAGTAGGAGATCGGGTTGATATTGATATTAATAAGGAAGGTACTGCATTCATTACGTCCATCGAAGAACGCAGAAACTATATTATTCGCCGGGCTTCTAATCTCTCCAAACAGTCTCATATTATCGCAGCCAATCTGGATCAGGCAATGCTTATTGTTACAGTCAATTATCCTGTAACCACCACTATTTTCATCGATCGTTTCCTGGCGACAGCACAGGCTTACCGGATTCCGGTAAAACTGGTTTTTAACAAAATAGACCGTTTTCATGGAAAAGAAAAAGTGATGCTGGATGAAATGATTAACCTTTATAGTTCTATTGGTTATTCCTGCTCCAAAATATGTGCTAAAACCGGTGAAGGAATAGAGGAATTTAAACAGGAGTTAACAAATAAAATTACCCTTTTATCCGGTCATTCCGGGGTTGGTAAATCTACTCTTATCAATCTACTTTTACCCGGTGTAAACCTAAAAACAGGAGCTATTTCAGAATATCACAACAAAGGAACTCATACCACTACCTTTTCAGAAATGTTACCGTTACCAACCGGTGGATATCTGATTGATACTCCTGGGATTAAAGGGTTCGGAACGATAGAGATGGAAGGTGCTGAAGTAGCACATTATTTTCCTGAAATTCTGGGACACATTGGTAAGTGCAGATTTAATAATTGTACCCATGTTCATGAACCCGGATGCGGAGTTTTACAGGCAGTAAATGAGAAAAAAATACCCCTTTCACGGTATAAAAGTTACCTGAATATTCTTAAAGATAAAGATGGTACAAAGTATCGGGAAGAGTATTAATGTTATACAGCCGGTAAACTCATACCGGTTATTTTTCGATATAAATCCAGCGCATACACATCCGTCATACCCGAAATATAATCCAGAACACACTGAATTTTACCATAGGTAGTAAGAGCTTTTGTATCATACTGCTCTGGAATACGCTGTAATAAAAGTTTACTATAAGCATTCTTCGGATTCATTACCGCCTTAGATAACGTATCTATTAAATGGCTGAAAATATGATAACCGGCTAATTCTATATCCAAAACTTCTTTAGCACAATAAATACGTTTTTTTGCCAGTTCACTACATTCGGAATAAGCAGTAAAAGGCTGACCACCAATTTTATCAATTAAAGGAGTTTTATAAGTACCATTTAATATGCCTTCTTCATTCTCCAAAAAAACTCGGGAACATTCATTAACCAGTAAACCTATAATACATGAACGAAGATAGGCCAGCTGCTCATTCAGATCATCCACCATAAGCATAATTTTTTCTATATGATTACGGCGTTCGCCTTCGAAAAAATTCAATAATAACTCTATAGCTTCTTTAGGATTCAAAATGTGCAACTTACAGGCATCTTCAATATCCATCACCTGATAACAAATATCATCTGCAGCTTCTACCAGATAAACCAAAGGATAGCGAAGATACTTCATGGGATTCTCCGGATCTTTATCTATACCCAGTTCTTCTACAATCTGTAAAAAGGTATTTTCTTCGGATTGAAAAAAACCAAATTTCCCTTTAGCTCCCGCATATACTGCAGAATACGGATACTTTATGATAGAAGCAATTGTACTGTAAGTCAGAGCAAAACCACCTTTTCTGCGGCCTATAAATTGATGAGTCAGCAGACGTAATGCATTGGCATTCCCTTCAAAATGAAGAAAATCTTCCCATCTGCCACCTTCTGCTCTTATAATCCCTTTTAGGTCTTTCCCGTTTCCTTCATTAAAATAAGCAGAAATAGCCCGTTCTCCGGAATGTCCGAAAGGAGGATTCCCCATATCATGTGCCAGACAAGCTGCAGAAACAATCGAACCTATTTCCGGAAAATTAACGCTTCCACCGGGATACTTTTGCATCAATCCTTTGGCCACATTATTTCCTAATGAACGTCCAACAGAAGAAACTTCCAGGCTATGAGTTAAACGGTTATGAACAAAAATATGTCCCGGTAAAGGGAAAACCTGCGTTTTATTTTGTAGTCTCCGGAAAGGGGATGAAAAGATAAGTCGGTCGTAATCTCTTTGAAAATCAGTTCTCTCATGTTTACGAACGGGATCGCTATATTCCTCCATTCCCAAACGCTTTCCGGAAAGCAATTGTGTCCAATTCATAAAAATATGTCCTTTTTCAAGTTATACCTGCAAAGATAGGAAAAGCCTGTAAATCTTTCAGGCTGAATTACAAAAGAACAATTTTTACCCGGGAAAAGATTATTTACCCATTCTTCCGGTATTCCTGAGGAGTCATACCTGTATGTTGCTTAAAAAACTTATTAAAAAAGGCATGATTACTAAAGCCTACTGAAGTACCAATATCTTTAATCGGCAAATTCGTAGATTTTAACTGAGCCTTGGCATCTGCAATTATCATACCTGAAATTATTTCAAGGGCTTTTTTACCAGTAACTTTCTTGATAGTATTACAGAAATGTTGTAACGTAATATTAAGACTCTTAGCATAAAAGGGCACACTATGCTCTTTTGTATAATTG
>JAJBTP010000132.1 GCA_020860805.1 Tannerellaceae bacterium
GTTTAATAGAATACTTTTATTCCTGCTCTGAATGAACGTCCGGGCATAGGGTAATAACGAATGACATCGTATGTTATATTTCCCAGATTCAAAACTTCTGCCTGTAAACGTAGAGTTACTTTTTTCAACTGAAAACTTCTGTTTACGGCTATTTGCTGTTCTATATATTTATCCATCCGATTAACTTCGATATTCTGAGCCAATGAGTAACGTTCTCCGACAGCAGTCAATCCCCAGGTAATATTCAATAACGGGTTCTCTATGGATACTGAAACATTTCCGGAATGTACCGGTGTATAGGGAATCTGGTGTCCATATATTTTAGAATCTTTTTCTGTCCGGTCAACCGCTTCCTGCCAGCTATAAGAAGCATCTGCCTGTAAAAAGACAACAGGAGAAATACGGAACCGGGATGAAAGATTAATATCCGCACCTGTAACATTCACTTTCCCTACATTCATCATCTTCCAGATAAACATAGTAGGAATAGCTACTATCTTATTTTTCACCTCATTATAATATCCATCGGCAGTAATACTTAAATAGTCAATTGCCAGAAATGGAATAGTTCCACTCCAGGTAATTCCGGCATTATACTGAGTTGCTTTTTCCGGTTCCAGATTCCGGTTACCCATTCTATCATAATACAAATCATTAAAAGTAGGAGTACGGAAAATATCTTTATAGGAAAAACGAATCCTTAAATTTTGCTCCCTGAGGATACGGTAGGATATGCTTAATGAGGGAGACAGACGTTTCCTGTCAGCCGCGGGCTCTCCTTCTTTAAACTCTTCCGTAATAAATGTATTCAGAAGACTGGCTGTAGTACTTAAACGGCTGGTTTGATAGTGTGCTGCTACAGCTGTTAAAGAAGTATAGCGGGTCGGGAAAACACAACGGGGAGTAGTAGCATCCAGGGTATTTACAAAAAAATCCTGTGCTAACGAAAATGAGAGAGAAGTAACCGGTTGATACAAACCGGTTGCTGATAAATAATATTCTTTTTGCTTATATATATCCGTTTGTTGTCCATCCTCATATGCACTATGAAAATCCTGGTAACGGGTCCAGGCGTAGTCAATTTTCGCTTGTCCTTTCAGTGAGAATTGTTGATCCCATTTTTTAGTATAAACTGCTTGTCCAAAAGCATTCCTGTTCTGTAACCGTTCTTTTTGATAATCATTATAAAGGACAACGGAGCCGGGTAATCCACGGTTGGAATCAAAATAATATCCTTTCAGCTGCAGATTACTCTGTTTATCCCAGTTAGCATACAGGTTTGTTTCCATACGATATGTACGCACATCACTATTTTTACGTTTTTCATACGCTGTACTATCGCCATACTCAACTGTATACGGATACTGTCCATCAGCTCTTTGCCAATCTCCATCCACAGTAAGAGCATACCGGGACGATAACTTTTGTTCATACCGGACAGCTGTATTTACCCATCCGAATGAACCACTCTTAACCTGCCCGGCTATATGAAAAAGAGATTTTTTTAACAGCGGAGCTGCCGTTTTCATATTCAGCGAACCGACTGATGCAAATAAACGGGCCGACTGGAATATCTCATCTCCCTGCCCTATTACTAAAGAAACCGACTGGATGTTATCAAGTGAAAAACGGCTGATATCAATTTGCCCGCTTTGTGCATCTGTGATAGTTACACCATCATAACTAACAGCCGTATGTTGTGTACCGAATCCTCGTATAGCAACTGTTTTTAGTCCGCCGATACCTCCATAATCTTTTAAAGTAACTCCGGAGAATCGTTTTACAACCTCCGACAATTCATGGATACCCATACGGTCTATTTGCACCCGTTCCATAATTTGGATCGGTGCCGCTTCACGGGTAACAACAGGCCGTAGTTTTTCCACAACTTCCACTTCTGAAAGCTGGCGAAGGGATAGTGAGTCTGTTTGTTGCGCATACAGATTAACCGTCAGAATACACGCAACCCAAAACGGAAAGAATACTCTCCTTATAAATAAAACATGCATACATTTTCAGGTTTACCAATATCTTTACCCGAGATACTGAAATAAACAAACTATGGCAGGTTTTCTGACTCGTTCTCCCCTCACCGGCCGCCTTCCCAACATTATATAAATGTCAGTGGCATTGAAGATGCCGGGGTTTTTACAGAACTTACAGCTACGGGTACAGTTCCGGACTTACACCGGATTCCCTTTTACTAACTGTCCATGAATATGAAACAGCTACACCATAATTCATGCTGCAAAGATACAGATATAAATGTTCTATTCAAATCTTTTTAAATCATTTTCTTCAAATGTCCATTCAGGGGTATAAATTTTATGATTAGAAGTCTTTTCGAGTTCATACCAGGGAGGAAAAGTCCGGTTGGTAGGATTAATTAAAATATGAATATGTTGTGCAGGCATATAACTCTGAGCTAATAAGTATGCTTTTTTCCGGTAGAAGGGTGCTTGGCTACATCTACAACAATTACAGCATGCCCCGGAAAACCTCCCTGGATAAAAACATCGCCGGCTTTCAGGTTCATATACTCAGCTTTTTTCAGTTCTTTTGACAAAGAGGCTGTACCGGCATATATAAAAACCATATCCAGATAAGCCCGAAAGGTTGGGTAAGAATAATCCTTTTCTCTGGATGTATACCAGGACACTTTATTGCCCTCTACTTTGATCCGGTTTCCTTCCGCCCATTTCACATAGTCGGCTTTAAAACCATTGGTAAAATTGAAACAAATATCCCCATAGCGTTTTTGCTGATAAAGATATTCTGCCCGTAAACGGATGATAGCATCTGCACATTGCTGCAAATCCCGCTTACCAATATCCAGAGCAACTACAGCATATGCAGCAGCCTGATTACTCTTTTCTTCACCACTATATAAAAGCACTTTACTCCCCTGAGGTAATAAGGGAAGCGTACGCAGATAATAAGCAAAAGAGGTAGTTGTACACTCTTCCCGGATAAATCCGGCCGGTGGATAAATCCTGTCTTCCACAGTCTGGGCCACTAATGGAGAAACTGTTATTACAAATAATAAAAGAAAAACTGACTTTTTCAACTTTTCCTAAAGTTTAAAATGATTATGAGCCATAAAGATAATAAATTGGTTTTAAATATTATTATCTTTATTTTTTTGTTTA
>JAJBTP010000586.1 GCA_020860805.1 Tannerellaceae bacterium
GCCGAATTAGCAATTTGCTTCACAAACTCTGCACCCGGCGCAATAATGGCTTTTTCGGAATACACGTCTAAACTGTTTTAAGAATTCAATATCATTTTTATATAATGATAGAGACAATACGGCTTGAAAATAATCATTCTCAACGGGCTTTACAATAAACGTATGCTCTTTTTGTTGATAATCTAATTTATATTTATTGGTTTCATCGGTATCAATCAATGTGCCCAATACACGTATCCATACTTTCCAAACCTCCGTATTGTCTTTAAAAGTAATGATAAGATTTTCTTTATCGGCTAATTCGTCATAATCTTTTTTAGCGATAGTCAAATCACGTCCGTTCTTTCGGGCTTTCCACCCTGTATTTTCAAGATAACTTTTAAGCCTCTCTTCATTTCCATTTTCACTGGCATTCATTTCAGTTATAGCGTCCAGGTATTCCTGGGGTTCTGGATAAGAAGCTAAAGTGATGTAGTCATTTTTTTGAGGCAGCCATAGGGCAAACCAGGCATCCTGCACGGCTTAATCCTTTTGTATAGGCTTTATTCAAATATAAGTTATACTTATAAATATAAAGATAGACTTCCGCAGAATTCCAATCCAGTATAGGGTTACAACTCCATTGTCCCTTGTGTTTTGTTCCACGTGAGGTATAATCATACCCACTTCGACGAGCACTTTCGTCACGACGCACCCCAACGAATGCCATTTCCGAGAAATCATTTTTACCTAAAATGTCTCTAAGCAATAGTAGCTGTGGTGTTGTTTTATGAACACTACAACACCATCGAATAGCAGAGCCGGGAGGGCCGAATCGTCGCCAGGAATCCTTTGGTTTAAAATGAGAACGAGCGGTATAAAATTTGATATTCTCCTCTTCACAACGAATTTTCGCTTGTTCGACTGCCCTATAAGTATCGGAAAATTCCATTTCAGTATCTCCAAAAATGACTAAGAAGTCATTATGGGGAAGCGCTCTTTGTACTAAATCCAGTGTCACTTCACTATCCTTGCCACCACTAAAGGAAACATGAAAGACCTGAACCTTTTTCCGGAATTCAAGATAGGTATTATAAATTTTTTTGATGGTATCTTTTACCAGACTATCGAAAATAACCTCGTTTTTGGCAATCATCCCTTTTATATCCACCTGTTGCAGTTTTTGCCCTTCTGGTTCTGGTTCTTTAATAATGGATATTGTAGGGGCAGTATATAAAGAGCCTCCGTTTAAAGAGGCTACATGCCGGCCTTTATAAATGTAACTATTAGTTTCTGCCCACATATAGGGTTGAGAGTCATCTTTATCATAACTCCAGAAACGGTCAAATCCAAGTAAATCAAGCTCTTGATAGTACACAGGGCGCGGCTCCTTGCTAAATTGTAACTGCGAGTTATTGAGAAGCAGTCCGCCGGTTTCTGTGTCCCAGGTATATGCATACATTTTAATTGTTGTTTATTTTGTTTCTTAATTCACATGCTTTTATGAGAAGTATTTCAATTCCTGAAAATCTGCGCTGAATGATATAACCTTCCTCTGCAAGATAATTTAATGCAGCAGGCGCAGAAAGCTCTATATGAGAAGTTGCCAAAGCTTGCGTAAGCACTTCGTCAAAAGCTTTATAAGATGAGGAGCGTTTTACGATTGCTCCGGAAACGTTGTTTTTGTTCAGATATCCTCCAGTCATTAATGTAAAACGTTGACTACTTGTTAATAAGTAGCTTTCAAGCAAATATTATTCCATCTATATCCCCAATCGGGAAACACCACAAAATTATTGATGTTTGTTATTGGAAAATAATCGGAAGTATTATATTTTTCAATAGCCTCATCGATTTGTTCTATATGGAAAGAAATTTTCTTTCTTGAAATAAATGTATTGCTATTAATGCGGATGCTATATTTCAATATCTTTTTCAAATAATAATTTAAAATTGTACCAAGTGTATTAGCGAGTTGGTCAATTTCTGTCAATGAATATTCATCATGCTTTTGACTGAATGAAAGTATGGCATCAGATGCTGTAAACTTTTCTTCCTTAGCACTAATGACAGCTCCGTTGAATGAAAACTTGTCACCCAATTTACAAGTCAATGCATTACGGATACCCAAATCTGAGAGGGTACTATTATTTGTTATTACTGACGACACTTTTTGCCTGATATCGTTTATTAATTCTTTTGCACTAATAAAAGTGTATTCGTCTATGGTTGTGTTGATAATATAGGAAATGTTGTTTAGTTCTTCCGGGGATACAATAAACATATCTATGTGGAAACGCTGGTTTTGCCCATTACAGAGGAGAGTAGACGCATTATTATTGAAACTACGACGCACCAACTCTTTGGGGAAATGGAGGAGTCCTTGTATTACTTCCTCTTCAAAGACGACTTTTCCCTGTTCGAGGACATACTCAATCACCTCCTGGTCAATATTGAATTTAATAGATTTTATATCAGTTACATATTGAGTGAAAAAATACCATTTATTATCAAAATAATATTTCAAATAGACATGCAACATTCCCTCATCTGTAATTTGACTATCAAGTAGTTGGTTGCTAAACTTCTTGAATACTATTTCATAGAAAACATAATGAATACCGGATGCGAAAGTTTGCTCAATGAAAGAGACAATTTCTCTTTGTATGTCGCGGGATAGAAGACGTTCCGGTAAAAAAAATCTTATTGTTATATTCGATTCCGCAAGAACTATTTTCTTCAGCAAGCACCTCGTCGCTATCCTCATATTCACAACCAACCATATCGGCATAGAATCTCCGGAAACGTTTCATTTCTATTGCTGATTCCAGCCGGAACCCTTTAGGGAAACGTTGATGTAGAACATTTTTTGTTTGTATGAATGCTTGACTGTTCATTCTTCTTTTTTAGTCTGTACTATTAATTGTCTGGCAACAACATCCAGACATTCTGCAATTTTAAGCAACATTTCCAGTCCAGGCTGTGCCGTATTTGTACACCATTTTGAAACGGTGGCCTGGTCCTTACCTAACTGTTCTGCCAGCCACTTATTTGTGCGTTTTTGCTCCGCAAGCACAACTTTCAAACGATTTATGTCTTTGCCATTTGTCTGCATAGTATTTTGATTATATCACAAAATTGGAGAACAAAGATATAATTTTACCG
>JAJBTP010000502.1 GCA_020860805.1 Tannerellaceae bacterium
AGCCATTGTTCCGTAGAGGACTATGGATCCGGAGGTTCATCGGGTAATGCAGAGAAAGCACTCTCCATTAACCTGAATATTCCGGGAAGTGCAATTAATACTTATGCCGCTATTGATGCTGTAGGGGGCGAGGATGAAGTACATACATTGTATGTGTTATTTTTTGAACCGACTACAGATGGTAGTGGAATGTTTCTGGAAATGCATCCGCTTCATCCGGATGAAAATGCAACTTATACATCCGGCCAGACTATAGAACTGGTCTTACCGGAGACATCCAGTCTTAGTAATAAACAGGCATATAGCTTGTTCTTTATTGCTAATCCGGCTTATTATCTGGATATGTACAGCAATGTGATTGAAGATTGGAATGCCTTTTTACCGGAAAAACTCAAAATGAAATCAAACAGTTACGGATAGGAATCCAGTCCAGTGGAGCCGAACCGGGAAGCTCCCTGTATTATGGTGAGCGTCCTTATATTCAGGATAATCTGATGATGACCGGAGAGTTTAATAAAGAAGCCGGCCAGGATATGATTACAGCTGAATTAACTCGTATCGTGGCAAGGTATGATGTGAAAAATGCTGATTTAGATTATACGCTGGAATCTGTTTCTATATGGAATGCATTTCCGGAGCAGACCATAGGAGATATCAATTTTTCAGATTTTACACCGGCACGTATCCGGCGTTTATATGGTATTAATGAAATTCAGGAGAACAAAATATTGGGTGGGCTCTATTCCTATGAAAACTTTGTTTCTTCTCCGGAACAGAATGATGATGTTTCTACCTGTTTGATTTTAGGCATCCGGAATAATGAGAGCGGGAATCTGGGTTATTACCGGGTAAATGCCAATCTTCAGGGACGCCCTCAGCAAATACGCCGTAATAATGCCTATACCTTTACGGTTAACAGCGTAAAAGGAACGGGTGAGAATACGGAGGAAGATGCGTATAACTCTTCTAAAAATGAATTGAATGTTCAGGTAAATGAGTGGAATATAGATGACCAGGGATGTATTGTCTCTTTGATGGGGATAATATTCTGGCGCTGGGAACAAATAATGCTGTCTTTAATAAACTGGGCGGTGACCGTGACTATAAAATATTTACAGCCGGTGAAGGTACATTGTCCATATCCGATCAGTGTCTGCCATCCGGAATTACGGCTGAATTGAAAAACGGCGTTATTTACCTGAGTGTCGAATCCAGTGAAATTAATAAATCCGGTTATATTGAATTCCAGTTCGGAAAACTGAAAACCACTATGTATATTACCCAAACAGGAGAAGTAGACCAGATGCTGGAAATAGATCCGTCTTCTTTACCTATGTTTGATAACCAGGCTGGAGAAACCAGTCCGTTGGTTACAGTAACCAGTTCAGGAACATGGACCGCAAAAATTTATAATGATTTGAATTCGTTTATGTTTGGTAGTGGCGGACTGGATTTGACAGGGGATAATCTGGATACATTTGTCATTAATGCCATTGGAGATAATACGGGTGTGGAACCCCGGTATGCTTTTGTGCATGTGGTATTGGATGAAAATCCACACATTAGTGCTGTTGTGATTATTTCTCAGAATGGTCTGGGAGGTATTCAGTTATCTCCGGATACGGATGCTGTTGTTTTTGATGCAAATGGTGGGTATGTAACGGTCCCGGAAGATTATACTTTTACAGTAAATGTAGAGGATGATGAAGAATGGGATTTTGCTATCTATGGTACTCATAAAACGTATTTTACAGCTGAAAAGAGTGCAGACGGTACACAGGTAAGTATGAAAGCCAATGGAATCAATCCGGAAACAATAGAACTGTCGGCTGAACTACGTGTATACCTGAAAAGTAATCCGGCTATCTATCAGGAAGTTCAGATTACGCAACTGGTACACTCGTTATCTATTGAACCCGCAACAGTCGGAAATGTACTCTCAACCGGTGGTTCAAGTGATGAAATAACAGTAACCAGTTCCGCTCCATGGGTAGCAAAGATTAGTGTACAGGGTAACGATGCTTATTTTAATGGTCAGCCAGGATTGATATCTATTCCCGGAGATTCCGGCGAGTCATTCCGTGTTACCTTCCCGGAACTAACAACCGGAGGGGTTGTTCCTGAAGTATTAGTGACTATTACTATACCCGGAACTAATCTGAAAAAACCATTACAGTTAAACAAAATGCCTTAGCCGGACAGGTAGTGAATATACAGAATTATGGAACCCTGTATGGTTGGCTGACTACGGAAAAATACCTATTATCGTTATAATTATGTAGAACAGTTGTGGCAGAGCCTGAATTCACCGGATTGGTTTGGTACGAACGGAACCGTATTCATGGGTGGTATGAACTTTATGAATTATGCCATAAATCCGGATGCATCAACTGATATCTATGTATTGAACAGTTTCAACGGTGATCAATCACAGGGTAATTCTATTCGTAGCTGGCTTGAGGCTTCACCCAATAGAGTTTTATTAGCTCTGTCTGACGACCGCACCAGTACCATGCTTTCTTATTTGAACATGACCGGTTATACCGGAAGTGGAGGAACCGGTAATAACGTGGTTAAAACGAATTTTGCACGGACTATTAATACGGGAGATACTTATACGATGGATAATAATGAACTGTATGACTATCTCTTCCGGAGTGGACCATTTACAAAAGATGGGGATCCGATACAAAAAGACCAGATAAAATTGTTACCTTATGATGCTTCCAATAACTGTCTGACCGCATGGCCGGAAACCATGATACCTTTGATGTTGGATGAAAATGATAAAAGCCGCCTTATTTTGGGGGTTGACCCAACCTTGCGGATCATTTATACGGGGGAAATGGATCTTTTCGGAACAATGGGAGTATCCTCTATTGCTTACACAGAAAATGGTATTACCTATACCGGAACATCCAACTATTATGCAGGTCCTTATTCGGAATATAATCTTAAGTTCCTGAATAACCTGATTGCCTGGATGATGAATGTGGTCATGTATGGAGACGAATTCACCGGTAAGTTTATTGTAGGTAATTAAAAAGAGATTGGAAAAATTAATATTATAATGTAATCAAGTAATTTTCTATGAAAAAAGTAAGTTTATCAATATTCACATTAGCAGCATGTCTGTTTATT
>JAJBTP010000100.1 GCA_020860805.1 Tannerellaceae bacterium
AGACTACTCTCTGTGTATAGAATAAAAAAATTAGTCCTGTAGTTCCCAAAAAGCCGTAGTATCACCTGTAATGTCCCGGTGTTTCAACATTTCACCCCTCAATGTACGGATACGTTTAGCCTGTTTTTTATCCGGACCAAGATTATTGGTCTCATACGGGTCATCCTTTATATTAAACAATTGAGTCACACATTCACCCTTTACATGATATTCCATATACTTCCAGTCACCCTGAATAATACCCCGTTGTAAATGACGGTATCCCAGATAGATAGAAGGCCGTACCACTTTATCTTCCGTTAATACAGGTACAAGACTTATACCATCTACCGAACCGGGCACATCCATACCGGCCATTTCACATACAGTCGGGTAAATATCAATCAAATAACAAAGTTGTTCCGTAAACCGGTGAGACGGGCTATCCCCTACACCTTTAATCAGTAAAGGCACATTCACACTATGGCGGTATAGATTTTGTTTACCCATTAATCCGTGTTGTCCTACACCCAAACCATTATCAGCCATAAATACAAGAATTGTATTTTCATACAGCCCGGTTTCTTTCAGTTTGGTAATAAGCTGCCCAATGCGGTAATCCAGATGAGTAATCATACCATAATACTCCGCAATATGCTTCCTGATTTCTTTTTCCTGTCGTGGATAAGCAGCCAGCGATTCGTCGCGGATAATCAATTCGCCATTATCTAAAGGATGTTCATTCATGAAATTAGGCGGCAATACGATATCATCCGGATTATACATATTCATAAATTCATCCTTCATACTTCTCGGTTCATGAGGAGACATATAGCAGAGAGACAGAAAGAAAGGTTTATCGGCATACTGCTGGTGTTGCAGAAAATCAAGAGCCGAATCCGTAAAAATATCCACCGAATGTTTTCCGGAATACATATATTCACCCGCTTTCATTTCTACCTCATTGTTCCTTAAAGGTTCCCCGATTACCCGCCTGGATGGCTCATACCTGCCGGTAGGATCATAATTGTACAAAGGAACATTCCAATGGTCGGCCATACCACCAAAGAAAATATCCTTTCCGTTACTAAAACAGCGATTAAAAGCAGCCTTCTCACTATGCCATTTACCAATGTGGAATGTTTCATATCCTGCTTTACGTAAAGTCTCCCCTATTGTAACCTGTGTTTCAGGAATTTTAGCGCCCTGTTCTTCGAGTTTATATAAATAAGCACCGGTCATTAACATCGCCCGGCTGGGCATACTCACAGCACCACTGGAACCACCCATGATATGCGCATTTCTGAACACAGTACAATCTTCAGCCAATTGATTAAGATGAGGCGTCCGGCATTGCTCTTCATTAAATAGTTCCAGCGTCGAAGCCCGCATGTCATCAGCCAGTATCCAGATAATATTAGGCGCCTGTTGAGCAGCTAAAGCAGCAGAGCAAAAGAGTCCTCCCTGAATTAAGATGTTTTTCATATAACAAGATTTAGTATTTGTGATTAATAAGTAACACCAAAAATAGTTTATTTTCAATGAACCCAAAAAGTCTGCTCCTGATTTTTAACAAACATAGGGATTTAGCA
Source organism: Tannerellaceae bacterium (assembly GCA_020860805.1). Classification (GTDB taxonomy): domain Bacteria; phylum Bacteroidota; class Bacteroidia; order Bacteroidales; family Tannerellaceae; genus UBA4116. The sequence continues at coordinate 1,572 of JAJBTP010000100.1, forward strand.
GCATCTAAGCTTACCAAATCCCTATTCACATGTACTGTGGTATGTAAAGATTATTTAACCCATGTTTCCGAGCGATGCAGCGCATCTGACCATTTACGTTTGACCAATTGCATATCAATTCCTTTTTCAGGTTCAAACACACGGTCTACCTGCCATTGCTGTTTAATTTCATCAATGTTTTTCCAATAACCAACCGCCAGACCTGCCAGATAAGCAGCCCCTAATGCAGTAGTCTCTGTTATTTTCGGACGAATTACTTTTTCACCCAATACATTTGCCTGGAATTGCATCAGCAAATTATTTTGCGAAGCACCCCGTCTACACGTAACTCTTTTAAGCCGACTCCGGCATCCAGAATCATCGCATTAATAACATCCATACTCTGATAAGCAATACCTTCCAGAGCAGCCCGGGCAATATGTCCCATAGTGGTACCCCTGGAAATCCCCACAATCACCCCACGGGCATACTGATCCCAGTAAGGAGCACCTAAACCGGTCAAAGCAGGAACGAAATACACATCCCCGTTGTCCTTTACACTCAAAGCCAGCTTTTCTATCTCCGAAGAGGAACCAATGGCTTTCAGGCCGTCACGCAACCATTGAACGATAGCACCTCCCACGAAAATACTACCTTCCAGGGCATATTCCACCTTATCTCCAATCTTCCACGCAATAGTAGTAACCAGGTTATTTTTAGAGGCAATAGACGTATCTCCTGTATTCATCAGAATAAAACAACCCGTTCCATACGTATTTTTAACCATTCCTTTTTCTATACACATCTGGCCAAACAAGGCGGATTGCTGGTCGCCCGCAATTCCTGCAATAGGTAATTTAGAGGCAAACAGTGTAGTCGTAGTACATCCGTACACTTCACTACAGGAAGATACTTTAGGCATCATAGCACGCGGGATATTAAATAAGCTGAGTAACTCATCATCCCATTCAAGCGTATGAATATTAAACAACATCGTACGGGAGGCATTCGTTACGTCCGTAACATGCACATCTCCTTTGGTCAAACGCCAGATAAGCCAGGTATCAACCGTACCAAAAACCAATTCACCTTTTTCTGCTTTTTCACGGGCTCCTTCCACATTATCCAAAATCCATTTCACTTTAGTTGCACTAAAATAAGCATCAATAATCAATCCGGTTTTTTCTTTAATGGTAGGAATTAATCCCTGTTCTTTTAGCTGGTCGCAATAATCAGACGTACGACGGTCCTGCCATACAATCGCATTATATACAGGTTTTCCTGTACTACGTTCCCAAACAATGGTTGTTTCACGTTGATTCGTAATTCCAATACCTGCAATATTAGAACCATTGATACCAATTTTACTAATAGCCTCTGCAATTACCGAAGCCTGTGAAGACCAGATTTCGTCCGGATTATGTTCCACCCATCCACTTTGTGGAAATATCTGGGTAAACTCTCTCTGGGCAATGGAACGAATTCCCCCCTGATGATCAAACACGATAGCCCGGGAACTCGTCGTACCGGCTCTAAAGCTAAAATGTATTTATCCATAAAAATATAGTATTTAATTGTAGTTAGTAG
>JAJBTP010000489.1 GCA_020860805.1 Tannerellaceae bacterium
GTCAGGATAAGTATTACGATTACATTGATATCTAGAACTTCCAGCCAGTTAAATATCATCGGATTAATATCTTTAATAGACTCTACATAAAAATTGTTTCCTTTGAGATCATTTTTTTCAGCCATGTAAAAATACAATTCGCTTGTTATTTCATCCAGCTGATTGTAGTTACTAACTATTAACTCTAATCCACTAACCTGTTCTTTATCCCAATTATTCAGACGTTGTACCTGTTTAATGTCTGAAATTATAAAAAGTTTATCATAATACTGAAATCCTGTATCATAAATACCTGTAATTGTGAATTTTCTGGCACGAACGTTTTCCTGAATAAAATAAGTAAGGAATTCGTCTCCGATTTTTAATCCTATACGATTGGATAAATATCTGGATATAATAACATCTGTTGAGTTTTTATCTGGATTAATTTGAAGAATATTCCCAGCAATCAAATTCTTTTCGAAAAAACTCCATTCATAGTCTGTATTGACTCCTTTTAGTACAATCCCTTCAAAGTCGCTATCGGTCTTAAGTATTCCCGGTTTAGTAGCAAAAGTTTCAACATGTTGTATTCCCGGAAAACTTTTTAATACTTCCAATAAACTATCATTAACAGCCAGGGGAGGGGTTTCAAAGGAATTATTACTATCAAAGTTTGTGATTCGTATATGGGAACCAAATCCAATAACTTTATTTCTGATCTCTTTCTTAAAACCAATAATTATGGCTACAGAAAGTATCATGACGGCAAGTCCTAAAGCTATACCAATAATAGCCAGTTTAATTGCAGGAGGTGTTACTTTACGTTCTCCCTCTCTATTAAAATGGATTCTTTTCGCTATGAATAACTCCAGATTCATTTTTTATAGTATCCGTCCGGGATATGCCTCCAGAGCTTTTGCAAGTACTGTTAGAGCTTTCGCCAGATCTTCCTTTTTTAAAACATAAGCTATCCGGACTTCATTTCTTCCTAAATCAGGATTTGTATAAAAACCAGAAGCGGGTGCCATCATAATAGTTTGTCCCTCATACTCAAAGTCACTTAAACACCATGCACAGAACTTATCTGAATCATCAACCGGTAGTTTTGCTACAGTATAAAATGCACCCATTGGAATAGGAGAATAGCAACCCGGAATACGATTTATTCCATCAATAAGAAATTTACGTCTTTCTACATATTCATTGTATACATCCAACATGTATTCTTCCGGAGCATCCAAAGATGCTTCTGCTACAAGTTGTCCGATTAGTGGAGGACTTAACCTGGCTTGGCACCATTTCATAACATTTTCTTTCACCATCTTGTTCTTGGTGATGATTGCACCGATACGGATACCACATTCACTGTAACGTTTGGAAACAGAATCAACTAATACAACGTTGTTTTCAATACCTTTTAAATGAAATGCAGAAATATAGGGTGCTCCTGTATAACAAAACTCACGATATACTTCATCAGAAAAAAGGAATAAATCATATTTATTTACGATATCCCTTATTTGATCCATTTCTTTTTGAGTGTATAGATAACCGGTTGGATTATTCGGATTACATATCAGAATAGCCTTTGTTCGGGGAGTAATCAGTTCTTCAAACTTTTCGACAGAAGGAAGCGCAAAGCCTTCTTCTATGGAAGAAGGTACAGTTTTAATTACTGCGCCACTGGATATGGCAAATGCCATATAATTAGCATAGGCGGGTTCAGGTACAATGATTTCGTCACCCGGATCCAAACAAGCCATAAAGGAAAAAAATACAGCTTCAGAACCACCTGTTGTTATAATAATATCATCAACATCAACAATAATATTGAATTTGTGATAATATTTAACCAGTTTTTTCCGGAAACTTAAAATGCCTTCACTTGGTGAATACTCTAAAACTTTTCGGTCTATATGTTTTAAAGCGCCCAATGCCACTTGTGGAGTAGGAAGGTCGGGTTGACCGATATTCAGATGGTAGACTTTAACACCTTTAGCTTTTGTCTGATTTGCAAGTGGTACAAGTTTTCTAATGGGGGAAGCAGGCATGTTGACTCCCCGTTGTGAAATATTGGGCATTTTATATTGTTTAGTAAATAAAAATCTTTATTCAAATGTAAAATGTCACAAAATTAGCGTAAGTTGATAAATGATGCAAATAAATAACCGTATTTAAATACCTGGGAGAGGTGAATCTTTACTTGCATGCATCGTCGAGGCAAAAGCTTTCGGGTCAATTGCTTTTACCTCTTCTTTTAACCGTGGAATATCTTTACGTTCAGCGATTGTGAAAATGATATCTTTTTCTTTACCCTCATACATCCCACGTCCATGAAGGAAGGTGCCTTTCATCTTCATTTTTTTGACAATCAGGTCTTTCATTTCCTGTGTTTTTTGTGAAACAATAGAGGCTGCCCGGTTGGGGTTTTCTACCTGAAACATTTCGACAATTTTTCCGTATACAAAAATAGTAAACCAGGAATATAGCGGAACAGCCCAGTCCTGAAATACAATAAGTCCAAGCATAACAATGATTGAATCCAATAAAATTATAGTATTACTTACTTTTAATCCCCATTTATTAGCAACAACTCTGGCTAATACATCTGTCCCTGCACTGGTACTTTGTGCATGAAAAATACAGGTTACTCCCAAACCTAAAATCGCTCCACCATAAAAGCATGCAACAAAACGGTCATTTTCCACTAAAGGAAGATCTCCCAACAAAAAAAGATAGAGAATCTGTAAATATAGATATTAAAAGAAATGTTACAATTGTTTTGGGACCTGACGAAAGCCCCAGTTTTTTCATAGCCAGAAATAAAAGTGGGATGTTAAAACACAGGGCTGTTACTCCCATGGGTAAACCTTCAGGAAAAAATGAGAAAACACCTTTAGTAACATGGTGTACAACAATAGAGATGCCATATACACCTCCCGGTACTATTTTATAGGGGGTTAAAAAAACGACATAGCTAAGAGCCTGTAAAAAAGAACCTAGGATAATCAATAAATAAGCTGGTAGTTTTTGTTTCAATCCAACTGTTCTAGAAGTGTTTTGTTTATTATTTTCCATGATGTTTTAGCGGTTGATTATAGGAAACAAAGATATTGATTTTGCTATATCAAAAGCAATTATC
>JAJBTP010000534.1 GCA_020860805.1 Tannerellaceae bacterium
GGTTTACAGAATAATGTCTAATGGTGAAAGTGATAGTGATAAATATGAAGAACTATCTTCCTTCATTTATGCTTATAACTGTGAATATTTTTATTATGATTATGAATATGACACAGACAATATTCTAAATAGCTATGGGTTCTGGGGAAGACGATATAATGAGGGAAATCACCGGGATATCTATTATATTCTGAAAAGAATTGATAGATTCTACAATAATGACGGATATTGAAACCCTTTTTTATTATTTCCTCTCTTTGAGGCATTAGTTTTCCACTGTTTCGATTTATCTTTGTTTAGATTTATACTAAATGATAAAATAACCATACATGAATGAAAGTATCCTTAACGGGCTTTTAAACTTATTTGCGGTATTTGCATCCATCGTAAGGATTGATAAATATGTAGCATATAAAGCAGTATACTCTTACTTATCAAGTCATTTCGGAGTCCGTGACCATAAAGAACACATAGAACTCTACATCGCATTACGTGATATGTATGATGATTCTCTCATTCCTGTGGATAAAGAAGGGGTAATCAAAAATGTTTGTGCCCAGATGAAAGTTAAACTGACATCCGAAGAGCAGTTACTTTTATTGATCCGTTTCATAGAATTTGCCCAGAATAACAGTGACGAATTTATTGCTCATCTTCATCTATTCCGTCATATGGCTGAAATATTTGCTATTCCGGAAGAAGAGTTTAGAGAAGCCATAGGGTTTGGAACCGGAGCAGATCGACCTTATTTACTTACCATTGATGGACGGGAAAATGAAAACGGAAATCATATCCTCCGGGAAGGAATGGATGGGTACATCCGTGTCTTTTATATCAGCCGATTTGATAAAATAATCTTTACTTATTACGGTGACGGCGTTGTATTCATGAATGATAATCCTGTTGAACCGGGTATGTTTTACACCTGGCAATACAGTAGTGTAATTAAAAGTCCTCTTTTTCAGCCAATTTATTATAGCAATCTGCTGGCGCAATTTAATCACAATAAAGAGAAAGAAATTGTCCGTTTATCCGGACGTGACATTAACTTTTGTTTTCCCAACAGTAACAATGGTATTCATAATTTCTCTTTTGACCTACAGTCCGGACAATTGGTAGTCATTATGGGAGGGAGTGGGGTTGGCAAATCCACTTTATTAGGTATCATGAATGGTAACATCCGTCCACAACAGGGCTGTGTTACAATCAATGGTTTTTCATTACAATCTCCGGAAACCCGCCGACTTATCGGTTATGTGCCACAAGATGATTTATTGATAGAAGAGTTAACGGTTTATCAGAATTTATGGTATACAGCACGGCTGTGCTTCAACAACCTGCCGGCAACAGAACTGGAAGAAAAGGTTGACAATGTATTAAAAGATTTAGATTTACTGGAAATTAAATACCTTCAGGTAGGCTCACCCCTGAAAAAGACGATCAGCGGGGGACAACGGAAACGTCTGAATATTGCGTTGGAGCTCATCCGTGAACCGGCTATTTTATTTTTAGATGAACCTACCTCCGGACTTTCTTCATCAGACTCAGAGAAAGTTATTACGCTTTTGAAAGAACAGACACACCGGGGGAAGTTGGTGGTGGTAAACATTCACCAACCTTCTTCTGAAATCTACAAACTGTTTGACCGGTTATGGTTACTGGATAGGGGAGGCTATCCCATTTATGATGGAAATCCTATCGAAGCCATTACTTACTTCAAACAGGCTGCTAAATATACAGATCCCTATATAAGCGTCTGCGATGTTTGCGGAAATGTAAATCCGGAACTTATTTTAAATATTATTTGATTCCAAAAAGATTGATGATACCGGAAAGCAGACAAACCTCCGGAAATTTACTCCTCAGGAATGGCATGAGAAATATCTGAACACCCGCCCTTCTTTTGAAGAGGTCGAATATTATCCTTTACCCCGGACAGAACAGGAACAGCCTCCACGCTGGAAACAGTTTCTTATCTATCTGGAGCGAAACATTAATACTAAACTTACTAATAAACAATATTTATTAATAGCTTTACTGGAAGCTCCTGTATTAGCGCTTATTGTTTCTCTACTGTCACGCTATGTTGAAGAGGAGGAATATACGCTTTGGGGCAACAAAAACTTTATCTCCTACATTTTCATGGCTGTCATTGTGGTTACGTTCGTAGGGATGAGTATCAGTGCGGAAGAAATCATTAAAGACCGGTCACTTCTAAAAAGGGAACGTTTCCTCCGGTTAAGCCGGGGTAGTTATCTAAGTTCCAAAATCTTTTACCTTTTTTGCATTTCCGGTTTTCAGACACTTCTTTTTATCCTGATTGGCAATACCATCATCGGTGTATCAAAAGATATGTTTTTTACCTGGTGGTCTGTTTTATGGATTACTGCCTTTGTTGCAAACCTTACCGGTTTGTGGCTCTCACAAACACTAAATTCGATTGTTGCTATTTATATTACAATTCCTCTGTTACTTATCCCCCAAATTCTGCTTTGCGGACTGGTAGTTCAGTTTGACGATCTTAACACAAAAGCAACAGAAAAAATATAGTGCCTTTTATTGGAGAAATTATTCCTTCCCGCTGGGCTTTTGAAGCATTAGTAGTCGAGGAATTCAGGGATAACGCTTATAACCGTCCTTATTTTCTGATTGAAAGAGAGAAATATCTGGCGCAATATTACGGAAATATACATGCACCCGAAATCCGTAGTATTATTCTGCGTAACAATGGAAATCCGGAACCCAATGAAAAAATTTTCATTGAAAATGAGCTATGGATACTGGGTCAGGCTGCCCGTATCCAGCCGTACACTTCTGGTATGTCTTATCTGGATTATATCGACCAGGCAACCGAAAGCCTTAAAGTCAGAGCGGATAATTTTACAGCATATCTGGAAAAATTACAACAGGAAGAGTTACAAAAGAAAGGTAGTGAGTATGTAAATCAACTAAAAAAGAAACATCACAATAAAGCTATCGAAGAACTGGTAACAGGAATTGGCAGTAATAAATTCCACAAAAAAGTGGTAACCGGCTGTATCCCAAGATTGGGCAGATTTATGTACATCCGGATAACAAATGGGGCAGAGCACATTTTTATAGTCATGAAAAAATATAAG
>JAJBTP010000049.1:0-2512 GCA_020860805.1 Tannerellaceae bacterium
ATTTATTTGTCTACTCACCGTTACACCTAATAACGTCTTCGATTCCCTTTTAGACTATGTATACTCAGATTTTATGTAGAGAGGTTTAACGAATAGGTAATCCCAGATAGTTGAGAACAAAGTAGCCAAGGGCACAACTACTGATTATAAATATAAATCCCATTCTGATAACTGTCTTCCATTGACCTTTTGCCACTTTAATAGCAACGATATCATCCGGTTTATCCGGATTATAATGAATAGTAAGGTAATCACCCATTTTCATAGAAGGACTGGAAGAATCTAATACGGTCTCGTAGGATCCGGTCTTAATCCGGTAGGTTACTCTAACTTCATAATAATAACGTGCTCTGCCTTTATATGTACTTTTATGGCGTTTGGCGTATACCACTTTCGCTTTTACCGGGATATATTTCCTACTTATTTTATTCGTATAAGCCAACCCGGCATACCCTCCGGTGACCACAAGGAGTCCAACAACAGATAAGACAATAAATACAACCATAAATTACAATTCCTCCATTTTTGCAAAGATAAGTAAGAGGATTATTCCCTATACTTTACCAACATGATAACCGGGTTGGATTCTTCATCCAGGCCGGCAGCTATTTCTTTTAGTTTGCCTTTTAGCTGGTTGTTTTCATACGCTTCCACCAGGTCGAAAGCTTCTAACGATTGGTAAATAGCAATCTCCTGGCTGATAGGTTTTGCTCTGAAAGAAACCTGTTTCCTGTTTGCAAAGTCATCATTCAACAGCGTATAACTGAAGAGCGCTTTTTCCTGTTTATCATAGACTAAATCCGTGCCCGGAAAACCTTTAAAGGTAGTCAGGTCTACCTCTTTTTTCAGCGTATTCATAAAATAATAACGGCCGGTAACAGCACCCGGAAAAAGGAATATTTCCGTTTCCATGGTATGTATCGAAGGCGTTCTTACCAATAAAGGATGTAAGATGTTATCCTGTGAATACGTATATATTGTATCCGAAGAGGCATTGGCAAGTAGCCAGTTTCCGGGATACGGAGCCGTCAGGAAGAAGAAAGGGGTTATCTGTAAATCATCTGATATCCATTTAGGGGTTTTAATCGCCTGAAAAGGAATCGGAATTTCCCTCACAATGCTTCCATCCTGTTTGGAGATAAGTACATGACCGGCCTCTTCGGTATCCATCGGTAAATACGTCTTATAGGTAATCAAATGTTCCCGGTCGTAATTATACAGATAGTCATAATAACCGGTGTCGGCAAACCGGAAGGTTCTTTTAAAGTTTCCCTCCAGGTCATACACCAGGATTTTTTGTGCAGCATAGTCTTTCACAAAGAGCTCACGGGCTTCCTCGTCCAGCACTATCTCATTCAGTTGTGAATACTCCTCCCCACCTTGTCCGGAACGATTTATTTTTCTGACCCCTTTACCCGTTTTTCTGTCGAAAACAAAAATATCTCCGTCCTGTTGATTCGTAACCAACAGCCAATCTTTCCCAACCGCCTGTACGACCCCTTTCGTAATAAATTCATCGGACGTTTCCAACGCAATATATTCTACATCCATAACATCCTGCAGAATCAATTCTTTTTCCGGATACTTTACAGTCACATCCACCGTGATGAAATCAACTGCCGGATGCCTGTTACCTTCTCCGCATCCGGTTAAAACTATGGACAGAAGGAGAAGCGACAGATACTTTGTTCTTTTCATATGTGTTTTTCTCAGCGATTACTGGTAATACCGGTAAAGATAAAGAAAAACAACTACTTACTAATCATTCAAAATAAATAGTCTGTTTCCTTTTGTATGCAGGAGCCCATTTTAGCTTACCGGACGGCACCCTGGTCCTGTATCTTCAGGCCGGACACAGCCAAAAATACGGAGAGCCTCCTGGATTGAAATGGATGACAATCTGGTATGTGTATTGGTGAAGAGGTAAATTATGGGTGAATTATGAAACAATAATTTTTACTATGGTAAGAGTGAAGCGCCTTGTAAATTAATCCTTCCCCTTGTCGTTACTCCATCGAAACTCTCCTGTGGAGCATTTAAAGGTAAAGTAAAATGAGTATTAACCCCTCTTCTTGGTCTTCGCGTTTCATCATAACCTGCTATTTGTCCAAATATGTCCAGTTGTCCATTAGTAGGATTAATAGCCAAACCAATTTCCGGATGGGTAAACATGTTAGTATGCGCCTCATTACTCCGGTCTACGACCCGGATATTATGTCCTGCCGGAATGCCTTGTGTAAGAAACTCAGATAAGTTAGGATTCCAGGTATTATTAGGAGGAGTTCGCGGGTAGTAGCTTTCTATAAGATTACGAGCAAATCTGGCAGGGGTACCTGGTTGACTGTGATTAGAACCCTCAGGTCGGTTATGGATACTAATGAAAATGTGAGGATGTACAGGAGCGGTGTGGTTAGGTGATGGAACTTGTTGTAATAAAAAGTCTATGTTTTCATCGGTTAAATCTCTGGCATCGAGATGTGCCATGGCATGATTCCCATTATGACTTATAATT
>JAJBTP010000049.1:2522-3114 GCA_020860805.1 Tannerellaceae bacterium
TTACAGAACAGCTACTTACTCCTCTTGTAACGATTTGACGACCAGCGTGTGTTGTTGCATATGGTTCCTGTGTTCGTCTTCTTAGTTGATTGAATGAGAATTGATTGTTATTCGTATTAAATCCCATGAGGGACTGCCAGCCAAGATGGAATCCATTCCTATTTCCTATATTTAGTCTCTCTTGATATCCGGGCGTACCTTCTCCCCAGAGAAGATTAAGAATAGGCATTCCCAGAAAATCATAACCAAAATTATCTCCATGAATAGGCTGCCTCTGGATAATTCCTTGGGTGGAAAAGTTTCCGGTTTCATTTTCCTGTATTCTGTTCTTATACCTCTGTAACACTTCCAGGGCGGGAGCTTGCCGGGAAGCATGGGTTTGCCTGCAGGATATACGGGAAGACGGTTGGGGCTTTTTTACGTATTCTTTCATACTGAATTTATTTAAAAAACTATCTAAAGAAACGACCCAATGGCGAAGTTTTAGTTCGTTATCCAACTAAATCTCAAAAAATTTGGTTGAAGGGGGTTACAAATCATTCGTGATCGAAAAAAACATTTTGGATTTAATCTATTGAAAAATAGCCTATTC
>JAJBTP010000558.1 GCA_020860805.1 Tannerellaceae bacterium
TTCCCTTCTTCTGCTCTTATATTCAAATGTACTTATAAAGCCTGTAATATCTGAGATTGCAATATCGTTGCTTTTTCTACCGAAGCTTTACTATTCGAATTGATATTATATAACTCCGGTGCAGGAATATTAATAGTACGTCCTACGGGTATATTGTTAGGATCGCTTATAATATCCTTATTGTATTCATAAAGATATACCCAGAACACTTTATTCCCATAATATTCCAATGCCAGAAGTGTTAGCCTGTTACCAGGTTCTATTTTGACCGTAGCTATAATCTCTTTATTATCAGCAGGCATTTCTCCTGGCAGTAAATTATCCCCTGTAACCGGAGTATTATCCGGCATCACTTGGGATTCATTTACAACATCATCAGGTGGTACCTCTTCCCATATTTTCAAAGAATCCTCCATGAGTAACTCATTCACCAGGTTATTTGCTATAGAATCAGCCCTTAACCCTAATTCTGTAGAAGAATTATTATTCCAGGCACTTAAAGAATCCCTGTGTAGAAAAAAGAAAACTCCACTGGCCACAGCTATAAATAAAACAGCAACAATAGATAAATTCCGGACTGTATAAGATTGCTTCTTTACAACAGGCGGAACAGGCTCCTGTGGAGCCTGATTATCTACTTTAGGGATAAAAAATCCGGGACGCATATCCTCCGGAACTTCTTCCGGTTCAGTTCCTTCCTTTACATCCTCATCAGATACAACCGCCTCACTTTCAGCTTCCGTCTCTTTAAAAACCTCAGAAATTACCGGAATTACTTCCGGTTCTCCAGAAACTGCTTCAAAAGACACTTCTTCAGAAAGATTTATTTCCTGTGGTAAATCTTCCTGTATTTCCGGTTCCTCTTTAATAAGTTCTGTCGCCCGGGATGTTTCTGCTAAATCCTCCTCATCCGGATGCTCCATAGAAGCGCTATCAATGTGTTCACTGATTTCTACAGTTTCAAAGAAAGAAAATGGTTTATTAACTTCCTCTTTTAAGTCTTTATCCGGAACAAAAGAGAACTTATAATGACCGGGAATGAGAATACGTTTACCCGTATTGACATCAACACTTTCCCGATCCTGAACTTCAATGATCTTGAAAGTGCCAATTCCCTTTATTTTTACTATTTTATCTTCAAATACCGCATCGCGGACAACTAAAACAAATTCTTTCAGAAAGCGTTCTGTTGTTTTTTTATCAGCACCACAATATTCAGCTAATAAACCAGCAATTTCAGGTATGGATAAGCGATTATTCATTGTTTGATAAATCTTTTAATTTTCCTTTTACTGTAGTTCCGGGTTTAAACACAGGAACCAATTTAGGAGGAACCAGATAACGTTTACCATTTGCCGGATTAACAGACACCCTTTCACCTTTCTTTTTAGGTTCAAACTGTCCAAAACCCTGTAAATTGATTGTATCGCCATCAACTAAACGTGAACTAATAACAGAACCCAGCCCTTCAAGCATTTCCTGTACTTTATCGGCTTTGAGTTCCAGCCGTTTTGATAATTCGGTTATTAATTCTTTGTTCTTCATATTCCCTCTTAATTTATTAGCGACGTGAGTAGTGTGCAAGTTTTCAGAGGCGATATTAGTTATTTTTTTGTAAATAAGCAAGTTTGTCTATTGTTTTTTAAATTACGCGCCCGTATAAGTCAAATTCTTCCACAGCTGTTATCTGTACCTGATAAAAATTTCCGGTAATCAATTCTTTATCTTTGGTAATAAGAACTTCAGGGTCCACTTCAGGAGAGTCAAACTCTGTTCTTCCAATATAAAAGTCTTCTTCTTCCCGATCTATAATCACCTTGAACGTATGACCCACTTTTTCCTGATTTATTTCTGCCGCAATACGTTGTTGTAAACGCATAATATATTCCAAACGTTCCTGTTTTACTTCGGACTCGATTTCATCGGTATAATTTTCATAAGACCAGGTGCCTTTTTCATGACTATAAGCAAAAGCCCCCATCCTTTCAAAACGGATATCTTTTACAAAATCAGCCAATTCTTTTACATCTGTTTCTGTTTCTCCGGGATGACCAACCATTAAAGTGGTACGGAGATGAATGCCGGGAACTTCTTTCCGGATCCGTTTCATCAACTCATAAGTCTCTTCTTTACTAATATTGCGACGCATCTTTTTTAACATAGGATCGCTAATATGCTGTAAAGCAATATCCAGATATTTACATACATTCTCCCGCCCTCTCATCACACGTAACAGATCGAAAGGAAAACGAGCCGGATAAGCATAGTGAAGTCTTATCCATTCAACACCCGGGATGTCCGAAATACGTTCCACCAACTCAGGTAAAGCAAATCTTTTATATAAATCCAGTCCATAAAAAGTCAAATCCTGGGCAATAACCTGAAATTCTTTTACTCCTTTAGCAACAAGTGAACGTATTTCACTTTCAATAACTTCCATCGGTATAGATTGATATTTACCAGTAATAATCGGAATAGAGCAGTAAGAACAGATCCGATTACATCCTTCTCCGATTTTCAGATAAGCATAGTGTACAGGAGTAGTAACAACACGCTCTATAGCAAGTTCCTGATGGTAAGGCTTACCCAAATCCGCAAGAAGTTCTTTCCAGTTAAACTTTCCATAAAACTTATCGACTTCTGGTATTTCCTGCTTCAAATCTTCCAGGAAACGCTCGGAAAGGCATCCCATAACGTACAATTGCCCTATCTGTCCTTTTTTCTTAGCTTCTCCCAATTCAAGAATCATATTAATAGATTCCTCCTGAGCGTCCCCTATAAAACCACAGGTATTGACTACTACTATTTCCCCGGTTATTTTAGCAGGATCATGTTCGGCTGTATAACCATTTGCTACAAATTGGCGCATAAGCTGCTCTGAATCAACCAGATTTTTAGAACAGCCCAGTGTAATTATATCTACTTTATTTTTTCTCATATGGTTAAAAAATCATGCACTATACATAACAAAAACACAGAGATACGGAGTACGATTTATCCATCTCCCTATCTCTGTGCCTTGTTTGTTTTATCTATTATTCTCCAAACAGAGTATTAACAAATTCTTTCTTATTAAATATCTGTAAGTCTTCTATACATTATCCTAAACC
>JAJBTP010000020.1 GCA_020860805.1 Tannerellaceae bacterium
GGCTAAAGCTGTAGGAACATCATTAAGAGTCACATAATGCTCTACTCCAGACGTAGTATTATCTAATCCATACGATTCTACCACTACTACTCTTACTTTTGCCACATTTCTCTCCAACAAAGCACTTTTTTCTGTAGTTTGATTCTCTAAAATTTCCACTCCATCAATCAATGCTGTTCGTATTTCAGGCACATCCGGTAAATATCCTCCTTGAGGTTTTGTTTCCCACATAACAATAGAAGACTTGTCATTCAGTATTGTAGGCGCAGTAAGAGAAGAACGTATATCACTCTCACTACATCCAACTAATACCAAATTCCATTCTCCCACCGGCATCCTCATTTTTAGAGAATCCTCTGTACGCTCTATATTCAATACCTTGTGATTAAAATAATCATAATCGACACCAGCAGCACCATTAAAAACATATACATCTATATTGTTCTTTAAATTATCTGATATACTACGTACATCAAACCGTACCAACTGTTGCTTATAATTATCATCAAATGAACCTTTAGAGTCGTCTTGAGAGCAAGCGAATACAATACATAATAACAAGAGTAATCCTAAATATTTCATCTTTTTTTTATTAAAGTTCAAGTCCTGTTTAAGACCTGTTAGTTTAGCGTTTCGTTTATCATCCTGTAAACACAGAGATTTTAACAAACTATTTGATTTTGAAATAGAATCAAAATTTTGATTCTATTTCAATCTATACCTCAGTTCTTAATTGTAAAGCCAGCTTGCTTTCCGTTAACGGAAATACTAAGTTCAGGGGCGCCTTCAGGAGCTGTTACAGACTCAATATTAACCATAAGTCTCTTATCTGCAGCTACATCTTTATTGTACAATACAATACCATTTAAATTTACAGCACTCCTATTCCCATCTCCCCATATACGTAAATCATGCATATTCGTTAACACAAAATCCTTTCCTTCATCTGCTGTTGTCTCAGGAGCTACCGCTATATTTAACTGAATATCACTTCCTGTATCATTTGTCAACAACGCACCATCCGAAGCTCTAAGTAAAGAAATAGTAAAGAATCCAGAAACTATATTATTCATTCTACCATGGTCTCCTAAAGACTGAATTGAAACAATAGCAGGCTGGTCTATAATAATACCCGAACAACTTAGTAATGAACTTTCAAAACGTACATTCACTCCATCAATAGCATGAATACGGTCAAAATCCACTACCACTGTTTTAGGCAACTCAAAACGAGTATCACTTAAAGTCTTCACATTAAACTTACCTGATTTCTGTCCGTCAGCAATAGTTACACGAGGAATAATTCCCATATCAAAATCCAATGCATCAGCAGTTCCCTTACCATAACTTCCATCAATCCAAATATTAGTACCTGTAGCATTTACTAAAGGCTCTCCATTTGTTTTGAACAATCCCAACTCATATACTACATCCTTCTCTCCTTCTATACCATCTTCAGAAGCAATCATTTTTATCAATACTTCTTGGTCTTCAATAGAACCAACTCCACTTTCCGTAATAATATAACTTTCCTTCACATCACTAAGTACCAATTCAAACATTTTCTGACCTTCCACCAAATCATTAGCTTTTACAGGAACTTCTACTTCCTGTTTTACCATATAACGATTTGCTCCATCATTAGAAGGAACGAAAGAAAGACTACCATTCACAGGCTCATAATGCAAACCTTGTTTTGCCGTATTATCCTTTGTTTGATAATTTACATATACAGGTACAGGAGCGCCCTGGTCATTCGTAGCATATCCCGACAAAGTAATAGTAAAAGAAGCTGGTGTTAAACCATTTACAGGCTTATTAATCTTCACATTCGACACATACAATCCATGAGCCATTTTAATAAGACGATTAGGAGCACCCATAAAAATAATTTCACCATTAGAAGTAAAATGCACAGAATTAAAACTTTCTGCTCTATTTTCAATAATATAACGGTCAAACCAAGTTTCTCCAAATGGAGAAATCAAACAAACACGTCCTGTACTAGCTCCTGCCAAGAAAATACCATTATTATCTATTCTGATTTTATCAAAATGACTGCTAGCTTGCTTATCAAACACCTTTTTTCCATCACTATTCAAACCTACAATATATCCAAAATTAGTAGATTTATCAAAAGTAGTTATAACAGACTCTCCCGTTCTTTTATTCATATTTACGGCTGTTACCTCTCCATTTACAATATAAGTAGCCAACACAGTTCCGTCATTACGCAATAACGTATACTGACCACGATTGCCACCACTTCCACCTACTAATATATTACTATTATCTGCAACTGAAATAAAATCTACACTAGCACCAGGAGCAGCAGGTACAATAACCTTATTAAAAATAATATCCCCTTCTGTACTAATCTTTATAGTTGTACCACCAGCTGCATTAGAACCACCTATCAAAAATATAGAACCGTCAGAAGCAGTAAGCATCTTATTAATCTTATAACCTGCATCTGGTAAATCTGTAATAAAGAAAGCCTTACCTTTATTATCCAAACGAACTACTGAACTATATTCATCACTATTTTCAGCAGAAAAAGCTACATGCAAATACTCTGTTTCACTTCCCAACACATTTACATCCGTACAAATAGCTCCCTGAGAAGCAATATACCGATATATTACTTTACCATCCGTATCCATTTTCATCACCATCCCGTTTTTACGTCCGTCAGTAGTCACTTCATAGCCTCCTAACAACAAATTTCCATCCTTTAAAACAGTACCATTAGTAAAAGCACTATTTTCCTCCCCGGCTAATACATCCACTAAAATATCACCTGAGGGACTAACAATAAGAGCACGTCCTTGATTATTCGCTACCTTTTTGTTTTTCGATGTATCCGTTTGTCCAACAATCAGTATTCTATCCTTAGAGATAGGAAATATTCCGCCAACAAAACTAAAATTATTCGGTATCACAGTAGAAGACCTAACGTCACCATTCCGGTCTAACCATGTTACCAAAGATTTTCCGTCCTCTATTCCTACTAATATCATCTCTCCATTCCCCATAGTACAAAGTTGTTAATACCCTCCTTCTCCATAGCTTTTATCAAAAACTACAGTAATATATTGTTGGGCAT
>JAJBTP010000078.1 GCA_020860805.1 Tannerellaceae bacterium
CGGATTAATCGACAAGTCATAATACATACGTGAGAAACGTTGTAGGTCGGAAAGTTCCGAGGTAGAAAGGTATTGTCGGCCTTCACGAAGGAAAATATGAATCATTCCCTCTTCTTCCAGTAAAGCGACAAAAGAAGGTTCTATATTATATTGAATGCAATATTCATTGAGTATGATTAAATCCTGTTGTATATCTTTTTCTTTTTAGTTAATCGAGGTTTTGTAATTCTCTGAATAGTTCTTTCTGTTTTTCCGACAGATGAGTTGGTATTTTAATGGTATAGGTTACAAATAAATCGCCATGCTGACTTTCTTTTTTATACACCGGAAATCCTTTTCCCCGCAGACGTACTTTTGTATTATTCTGTGTACCGGGTTTTACTTTCAGCTTTACTTTCCCGGTCATTGTTTCGACCACATGTTCACCTCCTAATACAGCTGTATACAGATCGATCGTTTCATTTGTATATAAGTCATCACCAATCCGCTGGAAATGGGCTTCATCCGGAATAACAAATGTAATATACAAATCACCGGACGGGCTACCATTACTGCCCGGTCCTCCCTGTCCTTTCAGTTTAATCGTTTGTCCGTCGGCGACTCCTGCGGGAATAGTAATGCGCAGGTTTTTACCATTAACCGTAATTACCTGTTTATGTGTTTTAGCAGCATCAAACAAAGATAAATGGAGTTCCGTTGTATAATCCTGGCCTTTAAATCCATAACTACTACCGGAACGTCGCCCTGCTGAGCTTCCGCCAAACAGGTTTTCAAAGAAATCAGAGAAATCACCTCCACCGTCGGAATAAGTCCATTGTGAACCTCCACCAAAACCACCAAAGCCACCAAAACCTTCGAATCCTCCGCTACTACCGGATTGACTTCCACGGTATTGTTGCTGCTGATTTTCATAGGCTTCTGCATGTTTCCAGTTTTCGCCATACTGATCGTATTTTTTTCTTTTCTCGGGATCACTTAAGACTTCATTCGCTTCATTTATTTGTTGAAACTTCTGATGGGCTTCCGGATTATCCGGATTCAGGTCCGGATGGTATTTACGAGCCTGTTTTTTATATGCCTTTTTTATATCCTCCTGCGATGCCGTTTTACTTACTCCCAACGTGCTGTAATAGTCGATAAAATCCATACTTCTTTTCTGTTAACGTTGTTAAATGTTTTAATTAATACTGTGCTGCGGCTTCTATATCCGGAATCGATTTAGTCACAGCATCCCAGAAAGGATGGTCGTATGCAGAAGTAGGGATATTTTTCTTATCCAGATTCAACATATTATACACTGCAATCATAGCATGGGTTACGCCAAACTCAGGAGTACAGGTATTTTTCGCATTTTGGTCACCACATACATTTAAAAGAATCAGATTATGATAAATCTCTGACGAATACTGTGCATCCGACATAATAACGACATCTTCAAAGCCTGTATCTTTTTTTCCTGCTTTCCTTTTTGATTATAAACAATACGGCTTACTACCCATTCGTCTGTATCAGCATAGGCTTCAACTTTTATATTCGTTACCGATGTATCCGGATGAAAATATCACTCCTTCTTTTTGTAACCAGTAGCGGATAGATAAAATAATATCTTTTAGTTTTGTTTGTTCCGGAAAATCTTCCAGTTGCTTCCGGATACTTATATCCTGACTATTGAGAAAGGGGATATCTGTTAATAAGTTCAGAAAAACAGGAGAAGGTTCATTCGGCAACTTGGTCGAGAATGTATCCAAAGTATTCTTACCGGGTCCGGAGTCTTCAAAGATCTGTATATTTTCTCCTTTCATTTTAGCATCCCGGATCATAAAAACGGTTGCAGCCAGTGAAGGTAAACCGGCTCCGACTACCCAGGCATATCTTTCTGAATTATCTCCTCTTAACATAATTAATCTCCTGTTGTTTATTGATTTTAATAACAACGGGAAAGGGTAAAGAGTTGGAGAAAACAGGAAAGTTTTATCTGTAAGAATTTATGGCTGCAATCCGGCTTCTACACCTGTCATAAAAGTAAGTTGTTCCAGAGCATCCTGCAATCCCCGGGAACGTTTGAAAGAAAAATGATACCTGCGGTTCTGAAGCGTGGACGTGTCCATTTGAATAGAAGTATGATAGGTTTCCTTTAGACATTTCAGAATATTCTCTATCGATGAATTGGATAAAGTTATTAATCCATATTTCCAGGCAGTAAGCTGGCTTAAATCCACTTCATTTATTTCTACTGTGTTGGATTCTTTAGAGTAAAGAGCTTTTTGGCCCGGATGCAGATTAATTAAGCCAATTCCGTCCAACCGTTGTAACTGTACAGTACCACTGGTGAGGATAACTTCATTTATAGTTCCTTCATAATGAGTATTTACACTAAAAGAAGTACCTACTACGCGTATTTGATTCGCATCCGTTTTTACAACAAAGGAGATAGACGAATCTTTCTCTATTTCAAAATAAGCTTCTCCGTCCAGAAATACCTCCCGTCCGGTTCCCGGGAAAGTAACCGGATACGTCAGTGTAGCACTTTCTGCTAACCATACACGGGAGCCATCCGGCAAAACAATATTCTTAACTGAATCCACGCTGGTATTGATTATAGATAGCCATTCAACAGAATTATCCGAAGTATTAAATGGCTTCTTTCCTGAATTCAGAAAATTAAGTGTTATAATGAATATAATAATAGCTGCTGAAAGACTCCAGGATAATATACGGGATACATTTACAGGCTGTTTCTTTTTTACCTGATTCTGAGCCATATCTATCTTTTTTGTGAGTTCTTTAAGCGATTCCTGTAATTTTTCTTCATTTTGTGACGTAGCGATTTGTTTTCCTGCATGCCAAATAGCTCTTACCTCAAAAAAGAAATATCTATTTTGGGCAGACTCCTGAAGCCATTCGTGTAGTTCTTGTTTTTCTTTGTCAGTTGCTTCGCCAGTCAGGTATTTGTATATATTTTCCTGATTTATTCTATTAACATCCCTTCCTACATATATAATATTACACTCAATTTGTCTAAACTACATATTAAAAAGTTAACTTATGGGTGATTTTATTACTATTTATATATTTTTTTATGATTATGTATAGGATTAAT
>JAJBTP010000259.1 GCA_020860805.1 Tannerellaceae bacterium
ACTCGTCGTCCGAAGTCTCCGTTTACACCCGGGTAACGCATTACAGAATCAGAAGAAACTATTGCAGTATGTGAAGGTAAACTCTGAAATACAGTATCGCGATAATGAGTGTCAGCTTCCGCACGTTGAATAAATAAAAAGGGTGCGTCCTCTTTGGGAAAAGGATGTGTCCTTTTAGTTGAAAGGGTGCATCCTTATTTTTATACTGTTGAATCTAAACAATTACGCTACGATGAAAAACTTTGTTATCAAAACCTACGGCCTGCAGGAGTTGGCTATCCTGTATTTTCCTTTTAATAACCCGGCCTCGGCATCCACCCAGTTAAAACGGTGGGTAACCCTGAATAAAAAACTAACAAGCGAACTGCAGGAAGCGGAATATTACTCCGACCAACGCCTGTTTACCCCCCCCCGGCAGGTTTCTATTATTTTAAAGCATTTAGGGTCACCGTGACGGGTGGCCCTTTTTGTTTTCTATTTTATTCCCACAAATTGCTCGGGTTATTCTCTGCATTTTCAATTGCATTTTTCATTTCTTGTATTATCTGCGGGTCAGACAAATTATTAGCGAGACCCGATTTAAATACTTCGTCTAACAAATGTTTCGAAAGTTACTATAGCTCTTTTGTCGCTATCAGATTTCTTTTTCAATTCATTATATTCCTTTTCAAGTTCCGGAACTTTATCTATTATCCTATCGTATACCTTATTAACCTGTTCTTGTGTCATGTTATCTGTTTTTTAATTATTAATATTAAATGAAAAGCCTGCATGGCTCAATGCAGGCTTTCCGGTGTCAAAAGGTAAAGTCTTAACTTAAAGACAGTGAGCCAAGTTTATTACTAATATCTTTGATTGCGTAACGCAGAGTTTCTAATTCGTCAGTTGTGAATCTGACTACTTTTCCGTGAATTGTATTTCCGTTAATCCGCTGGCTGAACCAGGACTTGGATTTATTGAAGTATGTTTTAGCAATGTAGGACATGGAGATAATTTCGGAGACAGTCTTCAGTTCTTCGATTATTTTCAATTGTTCATCAATTTGTCCCATCCGGCTCATTACTTCATCCAGTCCGGCAGATATAAACTGCTTAACCTTTTCTACATCTTCAGGAGAGGTGTATTTCTCCTTGATAGATGCCAGTTGCTCATTGAATGATTGTATATCTTTTTCATCCAGCGAACCGATGTGTTTTTTTAATCTCTGTAAATCTTTCTCTAAACTATTCATACTCTATATGTTTAGTTCCCCTCCTTTGCAGGAGGGGAGTGTTTTTACTTATTTTTTAGTTTTTCTCTCTTTTCTATCAGGTAATTCAGTAAATCCAGTGCTTTATCTAATTTCTCCTGTATTGCTACGTCTGAAAT
Organism: Tannerellaceae bacterium; assembly: GCA_020860805.1. Lineage (GTDB taxonomy): Bacteria > Bacteroidota > Bacteroidia > Bacteroidales > Tannerellaceae > UBA4116. Next base: position 1,369 of record JAJBTP010000259.1, read on the forward strand.
TCCGTAGGCTTCCTGAATGGCCTGATATTGCCTGATTGTGTGCTTTACGTAAGCAATTTGTAACTCTACTTCCTGTAATTCATAATTCATTGGACCTGTCTTTTGGGTTATTACTTTAATTCTTTTGACAATACAAATATAGATAAACTTTTGTTTATCGGCAAATTTTAGAGGGATTATTTTCCGAAAATATTGCAGTGGTACCAGGTGATGCCTGTATGCAGGTGATGTATTTTACCGGAAAAGGTGTTATTCCTCTATTTTTGCGTAATCATATTTTATCAAATCTTCCAGGAAATTATCAGGGGTGTCGGTCCGGAGGTCGTTTCCGGAATAGTCTTTGAAGCGGGCTGCAAAGCTCTCCATGTATTCCTGGTCAGTTCCCTGGCTGTCAAAGAAGCTGCCTTCACGTAAGGCTGTTACAAATTCGGCTGCGCAGGTAGCGGTAATTTTACCGCCATCCTGCAAAAGGTAATTTTTCTTCATTATCTATTTACTTTAATTTTTCGTTGTCTGAAAAAGAATTTTAAGTCTTCGTCTATAAAAGGTATGCTGTTTATATCCGAAATGTTCTCTACTCTTTGTTGCTCGGCAAAGGTAACTAATCCGTTCAGGAATAGTATCCAATTGGTTATCTTTTCGTGGTTTACGCTTCCTGCGTGTTGCCGGAATTCGATTGTTTTATGGCGGTTGTAGCTCATGGTGTTTATTTTATAGTAGCGGTCGTTTGAAAATGCGCTGGCTTGTAGTTGCTGAATGCTGGTTGCATTTTGTATTTTTTGTGTGCTCACGGCTCTCAAGGCTCTGCAATACCTGTTATCCCTTCTGGAAGAGGGCATGAAGCTATCTATTACGGATTCGATGTTTTTGTAGGTAAGGGCTACGTTTTTCCAGGTTTGCAGGGCAAAGTTGGCAGCGTCAAAGTGAATGTGAAGTCCGCAGCTGCTGTTTACTTTTACTCCCTGGGCTTCCAGGATGATGCACACCTTTTTTAGCTCCTTGAGTCCGGCTTCGCCTTCTAATATCGGGCTTACCAGTTCGAAGGTCCTGTTTCCCCGAAGGCTGCTATCGCTCACTATTTTCCAATGTGGGCGTGTGGTGTGGTTGTAACTTTCACTTCTTACTTCGATGCCTTCTTCCCGTAAGGCTCTTATTACAGTGCTTTGTAAGCAGTTGTAGGCTTCGATTTCCACTCCGAATTTGCGGGTGAAGGTGTAGTCGATGATTGGGGTGGAAGGAGTGGAAGGTACGTCTAGGAGGTTCATCCGGTTTATCGCGTTCCACACCTGGCCGTAGTTGCCGTTGGTTACTAATTCAGCAATATGTCTTTTAGCGATTCCGAGCAGGTGAAGCTGCTGTATTTTTTTTGTTTTGCTGCAGTTTTGTGCTAAAATGTTTCTTATTTGCTGTGTCATATCTTATTGATTTTTAGTTCTTTATTATACCTCTAAGATAACTCCATTCACAGGAACACGCAAGTCTTATGCACTTAATAATAAGTGGTTTAGCTTTGTTTAGCTTTCGTAATCATATAGCATCAAAACGGGTGGGATATGATGCCTGCATGCAGGCATCACCTACTACTGCTACCCTATAAACGGGAAAGTAGTTATAAAATAGTATAGGGAACATTTGAAATTTCAATTTTAATCTTTCTAGCTAAATTTCCTAATTTGCTCTCTAATAACATATCTAAACCAGCTTCACTCATATCAGGTACAGT
>JAJBTP010000142.1 GCA_020860805.1 Tannerellaceae bacterium
CTCTTACTGCAGTAGGTTTTGAGTTACTGGATGACAAACGGACACAACTCATTGAGAAAATAAAAAGTATAATCATAGAGTTAGTTCACCATGAAAATAGTGACCTGAAAATAAATCTTTCGGATTATCTGACAGATAAAATATCTTCACACACATATCACTATTTAAGCAATTTATTTTCTGAAACAGAAACTATCACTATTGAAAAATATTTCATCGCTCAGAAAATAGAGCGGGTAAAAGAACTACTTGCCTATGATGAACTAACATTAAATGAAATTGCCGACCAACTCAATTATTCCAGTACCGCCCATTTAAGTACTCAATTTAAGAAAATAACAGGCCTCACGCCCAGCCAATTCAAAAAAAGAATCCATAAAAACCGTACTCCTTTGGATAGCATTTAACTCTATTATTTTATATAAATGACAGGCTGAAAATAACTTTTGACCCTCCTCAAATCATATAAATCAAAATCAAAATTATGTAACAAATTCCGCCTCTCTCCTTTCTATCTTTGTTTTATAAAAAGAAACATAGAAATGGCAAAACAAACAACTATAAAACAAACCTTTCCGGTACTTGATATGAGCTGTGCAGCCTGTGCGGCACGAGTCGATAAAGTACTTAACAAACAGGAAGGTGTATATAGTGCGACCGTAAATTATGCATCTGCCCGGGTTTCAGTTGAGTTTAATCCGGCAGTTACTTCCCCGGAGCAACTACGTACAGCCATACTGGATGCCGGATATGATTTAGTTATAGATAGGATTTCAGATACAAGGGAAATTCCGGAGCAGAATCAGAAAGGAAAACTCCAACAATTGAAGCGACGTACTATATGGGCAATTATACTTTCCATACCGGTAAGTATTATAGGGATGTTTTTTATGGATATGCCTTATGCTAATGAAATTATGTGGATACTATCCACTCCGGTCATATTCTGGTTGGGACGTAGTTTCTTTATAAATGCCTGGAAACAACTCCGGCATGGTTCTGCTAATATGGATACATTGGTAGCATTAAGTACAGGTATTGCTTATCTGTTTAGCCTGTTTAATATGCTTTTTCCACAGTTCTGGTTATCCAGAGGCATTCATCCACATGTCTATTTTGAAGCGTCCTGTGTTATTATCGCCTTTATTTTGTTAGGACGGTTACTGGAAGAAAAAGCCAAAGGAAATACATCTTCGGCAATCCGGAAATTAATGGGTTTACAACCACAGACAGTTACCCGGATTACTAAATCCGGAGAAACGATAGAAATACCTGTCACACAGGTAGTCAAAGGAGATATTCTGTTAGTAAAATCCGGAGAAAAAATTGCAGTAGATGGGATTGTAATAGAGGGTAGTTCGTATGTAGATGAAAGTATGTTAAGTGGCGAACCCATTCCGGTAAGTAAAGAAGCAAAGGCTAAGGTTTTTGCCGGAACAATCAATCAAAAAGGTAGTTTTCGTTTCAGGGCTGAGAAAGTTGGTAACGCAACTATGCTTGCACACATTATCCAAATGGTACAGGAAGCGCAGGGAAGTAAAGCACCGGTTCAGAAACTGGTAGACCGCATAGCTGCCATATTTGTCCCTGTCATCATAGGAATAGCTATTTTATCTTTCCTGTTATGGCTGTTTTTAGAACCGGCCAATGGTTTTACCCATGGATTACTCTCCATGGTAACCGTACTGATTATAGCCTGTCCGTGTGCATTGGGATTGGCTACCCCTACAGCCATCATGGTAGGCATCGGAAAAGGAGCTTCAAACGGAATCCTGATAAAAGATGCAGAAAGTCTGGAAATAGTCAGAAAAACTGATACGGTTGTATTAGATAAAACCGGAACCATTACCGAAGGCAAACCGGAAGTAACGGATATATACTGGCTGAATACTGATGCGACCTTTTCTGCTATCTTCTATGAACTGGAAAAAATGTCCGGACATCCATTAGGAGATGCTATTACAAACTATCTTACACCTGCTTCTGCTATTCCGGTTCATAACTTTGAAAGTATTCCCGGAAAAGGCGTACAGGGTGAATACAAAGGAAAAGTTTATTACGCAGGAAACAGGAAATTAATCGGTGAACAAAAAATATCCATCCATAACCAACTGGAAAAAGAGGCCACCCGGCTGACCCGCACTTTCAAAACAATAGTTTGGTTTGCAGATGAAGAACAGGTACTGGCTATAGCAGGAATTACAGATAGGATAAAAACCGGTTCCGGCCAGGCCATACAGAAATTACAGGATATGGGCATAGAGGTATATATGTTGACAGGCGATAATGAAGCCACTGCCTCCCATATAGCCAGCGAAACCGGAATCAAACATTACCGGGCAAATGTATTGCCACAGGAGAAAGCTGCTTTTATCAAAGAGTTACAATCCCGGAGACATACGGTAGCAATGGTAGGAGACGGCATCAATGACAGCGCTGCACTGGCTCAGACAGATTTGAGTATAGCTATGGGAAAAGGAAGTGATATTGCAATGGATGTAGCAAAAATGACTCTTATATCTTCTGACCTGTCGAAAATACCGGAAGCACTCAAACTATCCGCACAAACTGTACGTACTATCCGGCAAAACCTATTCTGGGCCTTTATATATAATCTGATAGGCATTCCTATCGCTGCCGGAATTTTGTATCCGGTCAGTGGATTCCTGTTAAACCCTATGATTGCCGGAGCAGCAATGGCACTCAGTAGTGTTAGTGTGGTCACCAACAGTTTACGTTTGAAAACAAAGAATTTATAAACACATAAATAAAAACAGTCATGAAAAAAGAATTTATAGTAGAAGGCATGTTTTGTAACCATTGCCGCATGCACGTAGAAAAAGCATTAAATAAGATAGAAGGAGTTACAGCAACCGTAACATTAACTCCACCGGTAGCAACAGTTGAGTTTACAGAAGAAATCCCCTTAACCCAACTACAGGAATTCCTGTCTGAAGCCGGAGAATATATCCTTTCAGAATAAGGATATAGCTTATTGGAGTTATTCCTCAAAAATTCATTATATTTGGTATCATTGAGAATATTGTTACTCCAACAGGGAAAAATCAGAAATTAAAACATAGTATGAA
>JAJBTP010000131.1 GCA_020860805.1 Tannerellaceae bacterium
TATTAAAAGTTTATACTTTAAATTATTTATTTTCAGTGCCCGATGACCCTGCCAGGATTATTACAAATTCACCTTTTGGTTCATGTTGCTGAAACCAGTTACAGATTTCCTGTAAAGCACCCCGGACTGTTTGTTCATATAGTTTGGAGATTTCACGGGAAACCGAGACCTCACGCTCCGGACCACAAACTTCTATGAGTTGTGATAATGTTTTAACAATCCGGTAAGGCGATTCATATATAATAACAGTTTTATCTTCTTCTGAGATTTTCTTTAAACGTGTTTGTCTTCCTTTTTTAGGAGGCAGAAAACCTTCAAAACAAAATTTATCATTTGGTAAGCCTGAAAGAACCAGAGCAGGTACAAAGGCCGTGGCTCCGGGAAGGCATTCAACTTCAACTCCTTTACGTACACACTCTCTTACCACTAAAAAGCCCGGATCTGAAATAGCCGGTGTTCCGGCATCTGATACCAAAGCGATATTCTCACCTCCTAAAATACGTTCAGCAATAGATTCAACAGTTTTGTGTTCATTGAATTTATGATGCGATTGCATACGTGTATTAATCTCGAAATGTTTTAGCAGATTTCCTGTTGTTCGTGTATCTTCTGCTAAAATTATATCCACCTCTTTAAGTACCCTGATAGCTCTGAAAGTTATATCTTCCAAATTACCGATAGGGGTAGGGACTATGTAGAGTTTTGCCATATTTTACTTTTTTATAAAAAGCGTTTCTCTAATAAAAGAATAAAATCAGCCACAGGTTTATCTTCCGGATTCCATCTCATTTTATTATTTATATAATCAAGAGAGTCTTCTAAAGACTGAATTTCATTCAGGTCAGCTATAACTTCATTCATACGTATATCATCGCCGGCAAATAATTCTCTCAGGAAATAGAATCTGTCATTCAGACTAAATGCCTTCCGGAAATCAGCCAGCTGTTTCTTTTCCATGATATCACTTAATGAAGTAGTATTCTTTTCCGGAATAAGAGGTTGAGGAGCCGGGGCATATTCTCTTAACAACTCTTCAATTGTTTTTTCTTCCGGCTTTTGTTCTTCTATGATTTCCGTATTTGTACTTTCCGGAATTACCTCTTCAGTTACAGGAGGAGTCTCCTGTAACATGGCCTGACGTAATTCCATTTGCGCATGGAGTGTCTCGACCTGTTCTTTTTCCAATTGACATAAATCATGCAATAAAGACCTGGTAAGTTCAAAAGATTCATTAAAAAAAGAAACCGGATAGATTTCTGCATTCCGAACACCATTCAGTAACTCTTCCAATCTTTTTACCTCTTGTAACAGAGAAACTATTTTTTCTTTATCTGTCATTCTCTTTCTTATTTAGAATACAACAAATATATAGATTAATACTGAAATAAACTTTTATAGGAGATAGAACAATTTTAAGCAGTTCCTAAGATTCTATAAATGATTCGGGTATATTGGACCAGATATAATTTATCTGTGGCCCGGGTAAAAGCCGTATAAAGCCATCTGTAAAAATCCTCTCCCATCATTTCTTCTGTTAAATATCCGAAATCCAGAAAAACATGTCTCCATTGTCTACCCTGTGCTTTATGACAAGTTATCGCATATGTATACTTAACCTGAACCACATTATAATGAGGGTTCTCTTTCATTTTTTTTGTATTTTCCGGCTTTGGTAGGGATATCTTCATAGTCTTCCAGAATCGTATAAAACAGTTTATTGTTTAACTCTTTAGGAAGTCCGGGTGAATCACTTTGAAGTGTATCCAGTAAGATTTTGATCTCCATTTCCAAGTCGTAATCTTCGAACTGAACAGTTATATCCGCAAAACGAAATCCATACAGTTCTTCTGTTCTGTGGATGCGGGTAATTTCAACGATTTCACCATTGGCAATAAAATCCATCTCTTCAAATTTTGCAGGCCAGTAATAATTGTTTTTCGCAATCATTAACCGGTCTCCGTTGGATAGTTCTTCCTCCCGGTATAATATCCGGTTCCGGACACCATTGTTGTACAAATTGGCCCTTTTATTGGAACGGGTTATAATAATAGTCTCCTCTATTCCTACATGGTTATAGGAGGAGGATATTCCATCAATTAATTCTTCTCCGTTAAGTTGAATCACATCCGGATAATTATTCAGGCGTATATGAGAAAACTGTTTGACAATCCCTTCTTTCAAAGCATTTCGTATAGCTGTCGCATTGAACAGGATACCGGAATCCTGATTCTGGCGAATTACCTGTGTTAGCAGGAAGTCTGAGACTATAAGATTATAACCTTCCAGAATCGTTTTGTTTAGAGCCGGACTTTCCACTTGTCCGACAGGTGGAAGCTGCGCTTCATCTCCCATAAGGATTAACCTACAGTTCTCACCACTGTACACATACTGGATAAGATCGTCAAGTAAACGTCCGGAACCAAAAGAATAAGAATCAAGCCCATCATTCGAAATCATAGAAGCTTCATCTACAATGAAAATCGTATCTTTATGCAGATTATCATTGGGCACAAAACCTGTTGTTTTATTTGAAAAAGCTTTTTGCCTGTATATCTTTTTGTGAATAGTGTATACTTTCTGTCCGGCATAACCCGAAAAAACTTTTGCGGCACGTCCGGTAGGTGCTAATAAGACTGTTTTTTGTTTAAAACCTGTTAATGTTTTTACCAGTGCTCCGATTAATGACGTTTTACCCGTTCCGGCATATCCTTTGATAAGTAATAACGTATCCGGATCTCTTTCGAGTAAGAAGTCTGCCAGAATATGAATCCCTGAATCCTGATCTTCGGATGGTTTATGTGGGAAATTCTAATAAATTTGAGCCTTCAAATAACTATTTATCATTTTGTTTGTAATAATTTTCGCTATAAAAGTAGCGTATTAACGATGCTTTTTTAAATTTGCCAGACGAAATAAATTTAAAAAATAATATACACCATGAAAGTAACTTTAAAAATCTTATTATCTGTTGCAGTTATCGTATTGGCTTATATGTGTTACAGAATCATTATGGGGCCGATTGAATATAAAGAAACGAAGGAAAGTCTTGAAAGCGCAATAATAGCTCGTTTGATAGAT
>JAJBTP010000406.1 GCA_020860805.1 Tannerellaceae bacterium
TTGTGAACATGGACAACCTAACCTCTAAGAGGTTCAAATTAATTTACGTATAAAATGAAAATAGTAGGAAATTTTTTAACACCACCAAGCCAGTCTTTTCCTCATGACTGTGAATTATATGAAGGATTACAGGAGAATCTGGCTATTATATCAGCAATAGGAAATGTTGTAGGTGATAAAACCATTCTATGTGGATGTGAACCGGAAAATGTAAATACCCAACATACGGATGGATATATTTTCCTAAAAACAGCCGACTATCCGAATGGTGAAATACTTTATTGTGAAGCCGGAAGTATTTCCAGCGGAATATATCTGAAAAAAGAAACTGTAAAAGTTGAAATTCTGGATAAGGAATATGAGGAAGCTTATACAATCCGCTCCTTAGGTGTGGGTAATAAAGGAAGTGAAAAATATAGCTGGGATGAATTCAGCAGGCTTATCTCTACTCCGGAACTTGATAAAATGATTCAGGACTACATCCGGCAGGCAGAAGCAAAGCACGCCGAACTACAAAAGCATATCGACGACGAGATTGCCGGCCTGAACAGTAAATATACCAGTTTAAAAACAGAAACAGCTGAAAACCTCAGGGCTACAAAAGAAGAACTGGAAGGTAAACTGGCAGCCCTGGAAAGTTTGGCTGGAGGCGATATCCAGGATTTAAAAAACTATGTAGACAAACAGGATGGAGAGTTAAAAACAGAAATTAATACACAGATTTCCGGGCTGGACAGTAAAATCCAGGGCCAACTGGATGAAATGGATGAAACACTCTCTGCCAATTACTCAACCTTACAGGGAAAAGATACGCAGATTGAAGGGAAAATTACAACACTTCAGACACGATTACAGATGGAACTATTACTGCTAAAAAGGCAACCGAGGCCAGTCAGTTAGCCACTGCCAGAAATATCAAACTCTCAGGAGATGTAAGCGGAGAAGTATCTTTTAACGGCACTGCAAATGTTGAAATAGTAACGCAGGTAGATAATTCGGCTCATATTACTAACAGCAATACCGGAAATCCTGCAAATTCCGGAAAAATCAAATTCTGGATAGGTACAGAAGCTGAATATAAAGCAATTGCAACAAAAGATGAAAATACAATTTACCACATCTTATAAGCTGTATCCTAACAAATTAAATTAAAAATAAATAGTAGAATTATAGCAACAATACGAACATTAGAACAAATTTTCGAATGGTTTAAAAAAGGCAGATACCCTAAACAGGAACATTTTGAGGATACCTTTTACAGTTTCTGGCACAAAGAAGAAGATTTAATTCCGATGGGTTCTGTAGAAGACCTGGAAGATGAGCTTCTCAAAAAATTCGATAAAATCCCGGGTGATGCCCTTATCATCAGAGCTGATAAGGCAGAAGAAAGATTAGACGGACATGATGAGTGGCTGGAGAAACATGAGGAGAAGCTGGAAGCCCATCAGAGTGAACTGGAGAAGCATACAGAAGAACTGGAAGCGCATCAGAATTATTTGTCAGAGCATGACAAAGAATTTGAAAAAGTAAATAAACATCTGAGTGAGCATGATGAAACTTTAGAGGCGCACTTCAAACATCTGAAAACCCATGATGAGAATCTGGAAGAAATAGAAGAAGTTTTAGAGGAACATGCAGATATCCTGAACAGCCATACCGGTGAAATTAAAGAACATACCAATCAGCTTAAAGTCCATGATAAAGCATTGGAGGAGGTGAACGAAAAAGTAGATATCAAATTCAAAGAAATAGATGGAACTTTATACAACCATGGGGTTAGAATAACGAACCTGGAAAGTGAAGTCGAAGACCATACTGAAAATATAGATTTACTTACAGGCAGGATGGAAGTAGCGGAAGATGGTATCCGTACAAATGTGAAAGAAATTGCTACTATCCAGCAGGAAATAGTGGATATCAAATCCGTAGATTCCACACAGAACAACCGGCTAAATATAGTAGAAGAAGATGTAAGGGTATTGAAACAGACCCCTCGTTTTCTGGGATATTTTTCAACCAATAAAGAGGTGGAAGAGTTGTTTGCGGAAAAGGCTGATTTTGCCTGGAGTGCTGAAAGTGGTACGGTCTGGAGATATGATGAAGAGGATAAAATCTGGAAAGACACGAAAGAAATAGTTCCGGACCAGACTGTTTATCCCAGTAATGAGTTACCGTTGGTTTCAGGGGAAGCAGAACCTGGTATAGATACTGATTATGCAAGAGCCGACCATCGCCATCCTTCAGACCCTACCAAAGCAGATGTGACAGATTTAGAGAATTATGTAAAGAAAGCAACCACTGTATGGGGACAACCACTTACCGGAAACGTAACCGGGGCATTATCGGATGTGACAACTATAAAAACATCCGGAATTATTAATGGTGGAGACTCTGTGTGTACTCACGGCAGAACGACTACCGATGATGGAAAATCCGGTATTATACTGGGTAATGGCAATGTACATATTACCAGCGAAAGTCCATCTATTCTTTTTTATCCGGAAAATAGTAAAAATCCGGTTTCTTCACTAATCGCAACCCCTACTCACTTGTATATAGATACAAGTCTGAGTATTGAGGATGAGTTAAGCACAGGAGGTAGAGTTGTTGCCGGTAAAACGATTTATTCACATGGGAAAACAAGTGCTGATGATGGCAAGGTAGGATGCGTAATAGGAACAGGAACCTTACATTTAATAAATGAGTCTAATCCCAGCATTCGTTTTTACGCAGGCCAGAATACATCTGCTCAACAGATATTAGGAGGAACTGCCAATAATATTTATACATCCAATAAATTATCTGTAGGAACCTCAACCTATAATGCTGATTATTCTTTATTTGTTCAGGGAAATACTTACTCAACTGGAAGAATTATAGCAGGAGGACCTATTAATACGAATGAGAAAACAGTCTATAATGACGGGAAAAAAGGTACCAGCATTTTAGATGGTGCAGTTGTGCTTTGTGGAGATACAGAAACCCGGCCAACTGTGCAGTTTTATGTAAATAACTCCACAAATCTGACCCATTCAATAGGTGCTTTTCCCACTCATCTCTATACCCCTTCTGCGC
>JAJBTP010000186.1 GCA_020860805.1 Tannerellaceae bacterium
GTATTCTCCTGGATATCCACCGCCCTTCCACCTCCGGCCATCAGGTTTGCTCCGGCATCAATTATCTTCTTATCCAGTTTATAAATAATCTGTTTCTTTTGTGCCACCACCTCTACTTCAGCCAATCCCATTTCAAGGGGTTTCATTTCAATAATGCCCAAATCAAATATTTGCTGTCTGTTATCAATCGTTATATCCGCCTGGGTATAAATGTCAAAGCCGATGAGTTTAACCAGCATATTATATTTGCCGGGCTGAATACCAGAGAGAGAAAAATTGCCTTCACTATCCGGAAACGTATGAGCTACCGGTTGGTCAGAATTTCCATTAAAAAGCATCACATCCGCATAGTCTATAACCATACGGCTACCCGCTTCCACTAACTTTCCCTTTATACTAAAAGTGGGTACATTTGTTGCAGATAGTGACAATACAATACACAAAAAGGAATAAAAACAACACATCTTTTCATTTTTACTATGGTCTGAATTTAGATAAGATTAGCTATAAGGCTCCAAAGATATAAAATACTCAATGATTCTTCAGCTTTAAATTGGCGGTATTACAAAATAGAATTACTTTTGAGGATGTTTAACTAATAGAGTATATGAAATATTTAGCCACTTTTCTCTTCCTGCTAACTATTACTTTTCAATCCATAACAGCCCAAAAAGTGGGATTGGTATTAAGTGGCGGTGGTGCAAAAGGTGCAGCTCACATTGGTGTGATCAAAGCCCTCGAAGAAAATAATATTCCTATCGATTACGTTACCGGTACTTCCATCGGAGCCATTATCGGAAGTTTATATGCCATGGGATATTCACCCGAGGAAATGCTGGAACTGATTTTATCGGACGAGTTTGGTTACTGGCAAACCGGGCAGGTAGAAGATGAATATATTTACTACTTCAAAAAGCCGGACCCAACACCTGAAATTGCGCGATTCTCTATCGACTTTTCCGATTCCTTACAAATTCGTACCAATATATTACCGAAAAGCCTTATTAACCCAATTCAGATGAATCAGGCTTTTATGGCCCTGTATTCTCAGGTAAACGCTAAAGCCGGATGGAATTTTGATAATTTATTCGTGCCTTTCCGGTGTGTTGCATCTGATGTATACGGAAAAAAGCGATTGTTTTTAAAAATGGTGACTTGGGGGATGCTGTACGGGCATCCATGACCTTTCCTTTCGTTTTCCAACCCTTATGGAAGGATAGCGTACCTCTGTTCGATGGAGGTATTTATGATAATTTTCCGGTTAACCCTATGATTGATTCTTTCCATCCGGATTTTATATTTGGTTCGGCTGTTGCCGGAACCCAGGTAAAGCCTTCCGACAATCCATACAGCCAGTTGGAAGCAATGATTATGCAAAAGACAGAATATGAGATACCGGAAGAAGATGGGATGATGATTAAATTCCATTTTCCAAATGTCAGCTTACTGGATTTTCCCCGTGCCCGTGAACTTATGGAAATTGGTTACAGGCGTACTATGCGGATGATGGACTCCATAAAAGCACGTATCCCCCGTGAAGTACCACTGGAAGAAGTCCAATCAAAACGGCAACAATATAAAGAGAGCTTACCTCCTCTTTTATTCCGTAATATATATATAACAGGCGTCAACGATTTACAGAAAAAATACATTGAAGCCCAATTACACAGGGATATTAATGACCAGTTCTCCATGGAGGAGTTCAAGCGTGCGTATTTCAAAATGCTTGCTTATTCTAAAATTGGTGAAATTATACCTCATGCTGCATACAACCGGCGGGAAAAAATGTTTGACCTGTATCTGGATGTAAAAATGAAAGAAGAAATTACAGTTGGATTCGGAGGCAATATATCCTCCCATCAGGCAAACCAACTGTACCTGGGAGTAGGCTACCAATTCCTATCTCAATACGCTGCTGACTTCAATGCTGATTTTCAGATGGGAAATTCATTTGATGGAATACATCTGAACGGACGGGTGTATCTGCAAACCCGGATACCTATGTACATTAATCTGGAAGGAGTTTATTCCAATAAAAAATTCCAGGAAACACAATCCCTCTTTTATGAAGAAGTAGTACCTTCATTCATCAAACAACATGAACTTTACATGCGGTTAAAACTGGGATTTCCTTTCCTTAACCGGGCAAAAGCTGAAATCGGACTGGCTGCCGGACGACTAAATGATTATTATTACCAATCCAATACCTTTGGAGTTAATTCGCATTTTGACCGTAGTAAATATGATTTATTTGCAGGTACCCTGAATATAGAACGTAGTTCTTTGAATACGGTTCAATACCCGACGGATGGAAGAAGACAGTCTATTACTGCTATGTATGCAACCGGGAAAGAATATTTTCAACCGGCTAATCAACGTTCACAGCCTTTCCGGAAAGAACAAACCCATAGCTGGATGCAGATAAAAGGATTTTGGGAACATTATTTCAGGTTAAACAATAAATTCAACCTGGGGTATATGACTGAATTAATGGTTTCCAGTAAGAACCTGATGTCCAACTATACAGCTTCCATCGTACAGGCTCCGGCTTTTACACCTACCCCCCCCCATAGCCAGATTGTATTTAATGAGGCGTTCCGGGCTAATCAGTATGTAGCCGGAGGGGTATCCCCTATTTTTAAGTTCAGCCGTCTGATTCACCTACGGGCTGATTTATATTGCTTTGTTCCATTTAATGAAATTAAAAAGGAAACTGTAGTGCTCGAAAATCAGCGGCAGTACATTCCTTACTATGGTAAATTTTTCAATTCACTTAGTTATATGGGTGAAGCGGCACTGGTGGTACAGCTACCTTTCGCCTCTATTAGTATTTTTGGTAACGGGTATAGCTATCCCTCGAAAAACTTTAATTTTGGCCTTAACATTGGCTACCTGTTATTTAACCGGAAAATGCTGGAATAAGTAGTAAAAAATATTGCAAAAACTTTGGATGTTTCAGGATTTATTCTACCTTTGCACTCGCAAACGATAAGTAATGGCCGCGTAGCTCAACTGAATAGAGTAGCTGACTACGGATCAGCCGGTTACAGGTTTG
>JAJBTP010000120.1 GCA_020860805.1 Tannerellaceae bacterium
ATATCTATTCGTGTGTTTTTTGTTCAGGGGTCGCGTGTGTTTTTCATAATGTGTAATTTTTAGATTCGTAATCAGATTTAATATAACTCAATGAGGGTCCGTACAATCTCACCGTCTTTATCCAACTGGTGATCCATTTTTGTACTTTATATATGAAGAGCGTTTAAAATGTTCCAGTACGCGTTCAATTTGTTGATTTGTAAAAATCCCGGTGAAAGAATAATTGTAAAATGCCGGGTTCTTTACGGCAAATTCCACATTAAACCGTTTACTCAGTATCCATAAGACTTCTGTCAGAGGGGTTTCTTTGAGGATAATCTGTCCGTTTTTCCAGGCAATATCTTTAGGTACGTAGGTAGTCGTGTGGCGTGCATTTCCGGCCTCTTTTTCATAAATAACCTGTTGATTCGGTTGCATAAAAACCACCTGTTCCCTGTTATACTTATCTGTGAAAAAGAATTCAACCGCACCTTCAACCAGGGTCGTAGTCACAACACTATTCCCACTATAGGCATCGACATTGAATTCCATACCTAATACCTGGATAGAGGACTGAGGAGTCTTTACAATAAAAGCTTTTTCAGTGTCCGGATGTACCTGGAAATAAGCCTCTCCGTCCAGTTCTACCAGCCGGGTGTTACCGTTGAATGTTACCGGGTACCGGAGGAAAGAGGAAGAGTTTAGCTATACTTTGGTCCCATCCGGTAATTCCAAAGAATCCACCATACCAGGCGTCATCCGTGTTTCCAGATAATATTCAGGTGCTTTATCTACGGGACGGAATAAAAGATAACCGGATAGAAGTAATAGAGGTATAAATAAGATGGCTGCCGTCCGTTGGAATAATTGAAGCAATGGATAGCTTCCTGATTTTTTTATTCGTTTGTTTACATTTTTCAGTGCTTTTTCCGGTGCATTTTTCTTTGTTAGTACCAAAAGAAGTGGCAGCCCACGAGATATGAAAATAGTCTTTCAACTGTTTCCTGTTGTCTTCAGAAGCATCCAGCCACGTTTCTACGGCCGTCCGTTCTTCATCTGTTAATTCGTTCTTTAGATAACGCATTAACAACTGCTCATCGATGGGGTAGTGTGACTCGTTCATACTCTCTCTTTATTATATGGCAAATCTAAATCAAAAGTTCCTAAACGAAATAGCTGTTTTTTTATTTTGTTTAAATTTGTATTTCAGGGGGGAGAAAAATGACTCAATCACGACACGCACCAGACCCATTAGACGCTATCCGGATAGGAGATAAAAAAGCCTTTGATCTGTTTTTTCTCAGGCATTATTCTATCCTTTGCGGATATGCCGGTCAGTTTGTGGCAACAGATGATGCGGAAGAAATTGTACAGGATGTTATGGTGTGGCTATGGGAAAACCGGGATAACATTGTGATTCAAACTACCCTGATTCAATATCTGTTTCGTTCGGTACGGAATAAGTGTATCAATCATATCCATAAAGAACGTTTGAAAGAAAAAGTATTTCATTCACTTTCTATTCATCAGGAAACCCTCTTTGATGATCCGGATTGTTATGTGGTGGAAGAATTAAGCCGGAAAATAGAAGAGTCCCTGAATGGATTACCGGAATCATACCGGGAAGCCTTTATTTTAAGCCGGATAGATGGAAAAACATATAATGAAATTGCCTCCTTACTCCAGGTTTCTTCCAAAACCATTGATTATCGTATTCAGCAAGCTCTTAAAATTTTAAGAGTTCAGTTAAAAGATTATTTACCGTTGTTATTGCCTTTCCTATAGATTCTATTCCCGGGCCTCCATGATAGATAAGATATTGAGTTATGTAGGAACGGCTTAAATTCAGATTACCAATCAGTCATGGCTGGAATACTGTAAAGTCTTGATTTTATGTTTATTCTCCTCTTGAGAGGGGCTAGGGGTGTATGATAACTGAAACAAAAATGAGTATTATAAATACGTTTTTGTATAAACTTTCATTTCTAAATAGACTATTTCGGGATTTACAAAAGTTAGTTCTGGGTATGACACACCCCCGGCCCCTCTCAAGAGGGGAGATGAATACCTTATTTCTGTATGTCTTTTTAGCTTTATCTTACAGATTTTCAAGCATTTTTTTAAGGACGGCCTGGGCTGATATTTCGCGGTTCGCGGCTTCCGGAATAATGATACTTTGAGGGCTTTCAATAACCTCGTCCGTCACAATCATATTACGTCTTACGGGTAGGCAGTGCATGAAATAGGCATTGTTGGTTAAGGCCATTTTTTCTGCATCTACTGTCCAACTTCTGTCCTGGCTTAATACTTTTCCGTAATTTGGGTCTGTATAAGCAGCCCAGTTTTTGGCATAAATGAAATCGGCCCCTTCAAATGCTTTTTTCTGGTCGTATTCTACTTTGGCATGGCCTACAAATTCAGGTGCCAGTTCATATCCTTCCGGGTGAGTGATGACGAATTCATAATCCGTAGCATTCATCCATTCGGCAAAACTATTCGGCACTGCCTGTGGTAAGGCTTTGGGATGAGGAGCCCAGGTTAAAACCACTTTCGGACGAGCTGTCTTTTTATATTCTTCGATAGTAATTAAATCGGCAAAACTCTGTAACGGATGGCGGGTAGCCGCCTCCATGCTAAAAACCGGACGTCCCGAATATTGAATAAACTGATTAATTACGTTTTCGCTGTAATCATCTGCTTTGCTTTCAAACTGAGCAAACGAACGAACTCCGATAATATCACAATAACAACCCATTACCGGAATTGCTTCCAATAGATGTTCCGGTTTATCACCGTCCATAATTACCCCTCTTTCAGTTTCCAGTTTCCAGGCACCCTGGTTTACATCCAGTACCATGGTGTTCATTCCTAAATTCATAGCTGCTTTCTGGGTACTCAAACGAGTACGCAAACTGGAGTTAAAGAATATCATCAGAAGGGTTTTATTCTTTCCCAGTTCAGTAAACTGATACCGGTCCTTCTTTATTTCAAAAGCTTCCTGCAACGCCTGTTGCAAATCACCTAAATCATGTACATTTGTAAAATTACCCATATTGGTTTATTTAGTAGTTGTTT